>NZ_JAUDRJ010000002.1 GCF_030382115.1 Nostoc sp. GT001 | reverse complement strand
ACAGACAAGAGACTTAACTATTTAGATAAACCTTTATGCTTCCAAAATTGTTGGTATGGGGTGCTTCGGGACATGCCTTAGTAGTGGCAGATATAATCCGATTACAAGAAAACTATGAAATTGTCGGCTTTATTGACGATCTGAATCCACAGCGTCGTGGCGAAAAATTTTGCGGAGCGCCAATTCTTGGGGGACAGGAACAATTAGATATTTATAATAAAAGCATTAAGTACATAATTTTTGGATTTGGTAATTGTCAGGCACGATTAAATTTATCTCAATTAGTTGAGATAAAAGGTTTTACTTTAGCAAATGCTATCCATCCAAAAGCAACAATTGCTGCTGATGTATCTATAGGAGCGGGAGCCGTCATAGCAGCAGGAGCAATAGTTAATTCTCAAGCAAAGATTGGTCAAAATGTGATTATTAATAGTTGTGCGAGTGTTGACCATGAGTGCGTAATAGAAGATGGAGTTCATATTTCCCCAGGTGTTCATTTAGGAGGAAGAGTAACTGTGGGAAGTGGAACTTGGGTAGGAATTGGAGCGACAGTCATAAACAATGTGCGGATAGGTAGAAATACGCTGATTGGAGCTGGTGCGGTTGTCGTCAATGATCTAGTTGATGGTGTCCTGGCATACGGTGTCCCGGCTAAAGTAATAAGAAAAATCGAGTTATAAGAGCTGATTCGTAAACAAAATCTAAAGAGAACTAAATCTGCCTTGACTAAGGTTATAGGCTAAATCGAGTGTAGTTATGTTGTTGTCGATGAGCCGTCTACCTACAATTGAGAATCCGTATCGCAAACCCTACCCAAGCGATTTAAGCGATGCTGAATGGTTAATTCTCAAGCCTCTTCTACCTACACCTAAGGGGTTTGGGCATCCTGTAGAAGTAGATTTACGAGAAATCCTAAGAGGTAATTTAAAGTATTAAATACTACAAATGCTCTTTGAGCAAAGATATAATAGCGTTTTTTGTCGTATTTCTCGTTGCTTTTCCAGTGTTGATGGGTATTGCGATCGCTTCAGGAGTTTTTCGGCTCGTGGTTTGGTGACAGAAATACTTGGTGGAGTGGTTGTTGGGGATATTTCTGGATTAGCATTGCAAGTTAGTGGGTGAGCTTCATTGCTAATCTCTTGTCCTAATTTCATCCCAATTTCATATCTATGTGAAAAACTATTAAGTTAAGTGGTTAAGTTGGCTTCGTGAACAAATTACAAGAGTGAAACCGCTTGCTTGCCAAAAGCAGTTCTCGAAATCCCGCTTAAAAAGTCAACCAACGTCTAAGCACAAATCCAGACCATAGTAACTCAAGGACACAAAATAGCGATGGGAATCTCTAACAGTCTCCAACCACCTACAGTAATTCGTTGTGTTTCCGGCACACTCCTGAGCCTTTTATTACTGACAACTCCCACGGCTGTATTAGCTGGTGCTGGACACGATCATACCGGTGGAAGTTCATTTCAGGGTGGTGGAAGCGAAGCAAGTGGTTCTGTCGAAGTTGATGCCGAAACCGCCCAGAGGCTAGGAATTAAAGTCGAACCAGTGAAACGGCAACAGCTGGCTTTGGGTATTAAAAGTACTGGACAAATTGAAACCTTACCTAGCCAAAAAGTGGAAGTGAATACCCCAATTACAGGGGCAAAAGTGGTTGAATTGTTGGTGGAACCCGGTGCTGTAGTCAAAAAAGGTCAACCCCTTGCCGTTGTTACCAGTCCTGACTTGGTGGAGTTACGGGTTAGTTCCCAAGAAAAACGAGCGGAAGCTATAGCTTCTTTGCAGCAAGCGCAAGCCGATTCCAGATTAGCTCAACAAAATTATCAAAGGTATTTACAAATATCTAACGCCGACATTGCCCAAGCACAAAGCCAGGTAGCGTTTGCTGAAGAAAAATATAATAAGGATTTACAGTTAGCTAATGAAGGCGCTTTACCACGTCGCAACGCGCTCGAATCTCAAACACAATTAGCGGAAGCAAAAGCCAAACTCACCTCAGCTAACAGCAGACGAGATATCATTGAAAGCGAAGCCCAAATGAAACGCGCTCAGTCTGCTGTTCAAGTAGCACAAGAGCGTTTACGTCTTAGTGATTCTGCTTATAATACTAGACTACAACAAATAGGGAACCGTCCCAATGCCAAAGGATTGGTAACAGTGACTGCTCCCATCTCCGGTAAAGTTGCCGATCGCCAAGTTACCCTTGGTCAAACTTTTAATGATGCAGGTGGCACACTCATGACTATTGTCAATGATAGTCGGGTTTTTGCCACAGCCAATATTTATGAAAAAGATTTAGACAAAGTAAAAGTAGGTCAAAGAGTAAGTCTAAAAGTTGCTAGCTTACCAGACCGTACCTTTTCTGGAAAGATTACACAGATTGGTGCGGTAGTACAAGGGGAAACACGGGTTGTCTCAGTACAAGCTGAAGTAAATAACCCAGGCGGACAACTCAAACCTGGAATGTTTGCGGAATTGGAGGTACTAACAAACCAATCATCCGCACCTATTTTGGCGGTTCCTAGCTCGGCTGTAGTCGATGCGAATGGGAAAAAAATGGTCTACGTCCAAAATGGGAATGCTTTCCAATCTGCGGAAGTGACCTTGGGTCAAACCTCTGGGGACATGGTTGAAGTGAAGACGGGTTTGTTTGAGGGAGATGCGATCGTCACCCAACGTGCACCCCAACTTTACGCTCAATCATTGCGGGGTGATAGTAAACCAGAAGAAGAACACAACGAAGAAAGTGGTTCTCATGCAGAAGAAACTGAAGTTAAAACTAACAGTTTCCCACTACCTTTGTGGTTAACAGCAGGTGGAGGAGTAGCACTTGTAGTAGCTGCTTTCATGGGAGGTGCTTTCTGGTCTAATCGTCGTACCCGTTTAGTACCAGCAGGTAATTTAGAGTACGACGGGTTCAATTATGAAACAGAGGTTTATCTCGACAACCACAAGCAACCAACCCTGTCTACTTCTGATAAAAATCTTGAGGAGCATGATCGTCCTCGACATTCAGATGGTGGTTAGTGATTAGCGAAGTTGCAGATAATACCTGAAGTTTGGTTCTGTTAAATTTTCTAACATCAAACCAACCTACAGCAAGACTATTTAGATTGTGAACAGACAGTTTATAAATCTCACGCTCCAGACGTAAAGAGTATAAGAATGTAGTTTGTTCATATCCTATTTAGGAATAGTTCGCTTTGGGCTGATTTGGGGCTTAATGCTAGCAACAGCCACACCTAATATTTAAATTTACTTACTCGTTTATCACGAATAAATAAACCTTTCGTCATTTCTTAACCAAAAACCAAATGATTAGTACAGTTGCTAGATGGGTAATTTCTCGACGCTGGCTTATAGTAATTGCTGCGCTCATTTCCACATTAGTCATCATCTTTAATACCATTCCCAAAATGCCGCTGGATGTTTTTCCAGCCTTTGCACCTCCCCAAGTCGAAATTGAGACAGCAGCCCCTGGACTAGCGCCAGAAGAAATCGAATCTTTGGTGACATTACCAATTGAAAGTGCCATTAATGGAACTCCAGGCTTAACTACCGTTCGTTCCTCTTCTTCAGCCGGACTTTCTGTAGTCAGAGTTGTTTTTGGCTGGGGAACAGATATCTTTCAAGCCCGCCAGTTGATACAAGAACGACTGCAACAAGCCGTAAGCAAGCTACCAGAAGGAGTCGAAACCCCACGAATTGCTCCCACTAGCTCTCCCATCGGTACTGTATTAAAGTACGCCTTGACTGTGGAAGGAGAAGGCAATAATCAATCTGCCACTAAAATCGACCTCATGGAAGTCCGCAGAATTGTTGATTGGCAAGTGACGAATCGCCTTTTAGCAGTTCCCGGTGTCAGTCAAGTACTTGTGTATGGCGGTGATGTGCGTCAGTATCAAGTGTTAGTAGACCTCAACAAACTACAAGCTTTTAATGTATCTTTACAACAGGTAAGTGAAGCTGTACAGGCGGCAAATGTCAATGCTCCTGGTGGCTTTTTAACTACTCCTGATAAACAAACTTTAATTCGGGGAATTGGGCGGATTGAATCCCTTGATGATCTTCAACAATCTGTCATTGTCGCCCGTCAAGGAACGCCCGTCCGCCTGGGAGATGTCGCCCAAGTGCAAATTGGTGGTGCTGTGAAAATCGGCGATGGTAGTTTAAATGGGAAAGATGCTGTTGTGGTGATGGTGAATAAACAACCCCTAGCTGATACTCCCACCGTCACCCGCGCTATTGAAGCCGCAATATCTGAGCTAAAAGCAGGTTTACCGAAAGAAATTAAAGTAAATCAAACCTTCCGCCAAGCAGATTATATCGATACTTCGGTGGAAAATGTCAGGTCAGCCTTGGTGGAAGGTAGTATCATTGCAGCAGTTATCCTCATCCCTTTTTTAATGAATTGGCGGACTCTTGGAGTTGTGCTGTTGAATTTTGCCCTGACCTTTATATTTTCATTGCAAGTATTATCTTTTTTGGGCTTGGGGCTGAATACAATGACTTTGGGAGGATTAGCGATCGCCATTGGTACAGCGATCGATGATGCCATTGTCTATGCAGAAAATGTTTTTCGTTTATTACGACAAAATAAATACTCTCCCAACCCTAGTCCAGTACTGGAAATTGTTTTTGAAGGAGTACAGGAAGTCCAGGAATCTCTGATTGGGGCAACTTTAATTACTATTGTCGTCTTTTCTCCAATATTTGCCCTTGCTGGTGTGGAAGGTCGGATTTTTGGCCTGATGGGTCTTAGTTATCTGGTGGTAGTTGTAGTTTCTAGCTTAGAAGCGCTGCTTGTAAGTCCGGCTTTATGTGCAATTTTATTACCTCACAATAAAATGTCAGTCAGGGAACCCTTTGTACCAAGAGTTTGTAAAAGGATTTATTACCTTTTTCTCGATTTTGCTATCAGAAATTCGGTAATTGTTATTACTGTGGCTGCGGCGGGAATGATAGCAGCAATTATAATTTTCCCAACTTTAGGACGAGCATTTTTACCTGAATTCCAAGAAACAACTTTGGTAAATACTTTAGCACTTTACCCAGGTACATCTTTAGAAGCTACCAATAGTGCTGCTTTTGCTTTGGAAGATAAACTCAAAGACGACCCTAGATTAAAGTATATTCAATTACGCGCCGGACGCGCCCCCAATGATCCGGATGCTGCACCTGTGAATTTGGCTCACCTTGATATTGGGTTGAGTGACAAAGGAATGAAAAATCGCGGAGCTACCGTAGAATGGTTGCGGGAAGAGTTTAACAAAATACCAGGGGCTGCATCCAATATTGGTGGATTTATTGCTCACCGTATTGATGAAATTTTGTCTGGGGTCAGGAGTCAAATCGCGGTCAAAATTTTTGGTTCCGACTTGGAAGAACTTCGCAAGCTTGGAAAGCAAGTTGAAGACGCAATAAAATCTATTCCGGGAATTGTAGATTTACAACTCGAACCACAAATTCCTATTGAACAAATTCAAATTAAGTTTGACCGTGTTGCTGCATCTCGCTACGGTTTAACTATTGGACAATTATCTAATATTATTGAAACTGCGCTCAATGGAAGAGTAGTCTCTCAAGTTTTAGAGAAGCAACAAAGCTTTGATTTGGTTGTGTGGTTGCAACCACAGTATCGCAAAAATCTACAAACAATTGAGAATTTGTTAGTTGATACCCCTGATGGTAATAAAATTCCCTTAGCTAAAGTTGCTACGGTTGCCTATGGCACTGGGCCTAATACTATCAATCGGGAAAATGTTTCGCGTTTAATTGTGGTGTCTGCTAATGCTAAAGGTAGAGATTTGCGCTCTGTAGTGACAGATATTCAAAATAAAGTTAAGGCACAAGTGCAACTTCCTTCAGGTTATTTTATCCAATATGGAGGTCAATTTGAAGCAGAAGAACGAGCTTCACAAAATATTCTGGTTTTCGGTGCTATTTCCTTTGTTGTGATTACAGTACTAATGTATCTTTCTGTGAAATCAATCGCTTCAACAGCAATGATTATGATTAACTTGCCCATTGCATTAGTGGGTGGAGTAATTGCGGTAGCTTTTACAGGTGGAGTTGTTTCTGTAGCCTCATTGGTAGGGTTTGTAACTTTGTTTGGTGTGGCTACTCGAAACGGATTATTATTAGTAGATAATTACACCACAAAAGTTGCGTTAGGGATGTCTTTAAAAGAAGTATTAATTGCTGGATCAATGGAACGACTCAACGCTATTTTGATGACATCTTTAACTTCAGCTTTGGGTTTAGTTCCGTTGATAATTTCAGTGGGGCTAGGGAAGGAAATTTTGCAACCTCTTTCGATTGTAGTGTTAGGTGGGTTGTTTACTTCTACGGCGTTAACTTTGCTGGTTTTACCTGCTTTATATTCTAAGTTTGGTAGGTTTTTGTTACCTAAGCGAAGTGCGGCTGTTGTGGAAAATGGGAAGGTAGTAGGATCTGTGTTGGAAAATTGATTTGGGCGATAGGAATGAAATGTGAATTTTATAGTTTTCACCTTCTAAAACAATCAACTGTCAAAAATATTCCCCCTCCTTCTGATTTGTAAAAATTAACAATATTAAAAGCTTTGATAACTATGTCTCTTGTTTAATGAGCAACTTTACAATTTTTCAAACTTTAATAAATTTAGTAAACCGTCAATAGAAGGTGCTTCAGATGGATCTGGTGAGGAATCTTAGAATATTTCTCATCTCATTAATTTATGTTTATTTATAATTTTTTAAACTTTTGAATTTATTCAATATTGATTCAATGGAGGCTAACCTATTCATGCCTAATTCAGCATCCCAAGTAACTAAACTTAAGAGCAAGAATAACGATTTTTCATCTACAGCAGATATAGTGCGTATCTATCTTCATCAAATTGGACGTATACCTCTGTTAACCCATGAGCAAGAAATTTTTTTTGCTAAACAAGTTCAGCAAATGATGGCAATTATTACTGCGAAGGAAGAAGTATCTGAAAAATTACAGCGTGAACCTACTCTGCAAGAATGGGCTGACAAGATGCAATTGAAAGAAAATGTGCTGCTGCAACAACTAAGTCAAGGACAAATTGCCAAACAGAAGATGATTCAGGCTAATCTGCGGCTAGTGGTATCTATTGCTAAAAAATACCAGAAACGCAATATTGAGTTTCTAGACTTAATTCAAGAAGGTACATTGGGGCTAGAACGAGGGGTAGAGAAATTTGATCCAACTCTTGGATACAAGTTTTCTACTTATGCTTACTGGTGGATTCGTCAGGGAATTACACGAGCGATCGCACAACAATCCCGCACCATTCGTTTACCCATTCACATCGCTGAGAAGCTGAACAAAATTAAGCGTGTTCAACGAGAGTTATCTCAAAAGCTTGGTCACACTGCCGACGTGACTGAAATCGCCCAAGCGCTTAATCTGGAACCCAGTCAGATTCGAGAATGTTTGCAGTTTGCTCGTCAACCTGTTTCCTTAGATATGGGAATTGGGCCTGAGCAGGATACTCAATTGCAGGATATGCTGGAGGATGATGGAATATCTCCCGAACGCTACGCCGAGCGGGAATTACTCTATCAAGACATTCACAACCTATTAGCAAAGCTGACTCCCCAGCAAAAGGAAGTATTAATCTTGCGCTTTGGTTTAGCAGGTGGACACGAACTTACCCTGGTACAGATTAGTCAACGTATGGGCATTTGTCGGGAACGAGTGCGACAAGTGGAACAACAAGCTCTCACACTTCTACGAAGATATGGGGTTAACTCACGTAGCTATCTAGCTGGCTGATGCTCCTTAATTTTGAAAGTTTGTAGTAGTTATTTGACTTTCGTCCTTTGCTTCATCCACCAAAAGGTTCCCAAACCTGCAATCATGACACCGAGCGCCATAGCTCCAGGAAACCATTGATTTCCAGACTTGGTTGACTGACTGGATGGTAATTCTTGCTCAGTTTTTTGATAACTTGTAACTGGTGCTGGTGTCGATGCTGCTACACCACTAGCTACTACTACCTCATACTGCATCTGGAAGGGTTTAAAATTACTTTCGACTTTGGGAGTGCAACCTAACTCTAACTGATAAGCTCCTGTTTTAGGAAAAACAACATCTGCACCAGGAATACCTTGATATCTCTCAACTGAAATCGCTTGCACCGTAGGCTGTAGCACAGGCGAATCTTTCTGTTTACGAGGTTGAGAGTAGACAGCCATTTGGCAATTCGCCTCCGACACTGGCAAGATTTTACCTCCCTTGCGGGTAAGTGCAATCCAGACTCTCGCTGTTTCTCCTGCTTTGGGACTGTGATTTGGTTCAACGTGCCAAGTACCAGCCACATCCCCCGATAGTTGAATGTTATGTGCTAACACTGGGGTGACGAGCAGTGACAGAAATACCGCTCCCATCAAGCTTATATTAATCTTTGATTGGTGTGACATTGTGGTGCATGGCAGCTGGTAGTCGAATTCTTAACTATGGCGATCGCTTCTGTCAAGAGACAAGGTGTCAAACTGAAGCGAACGTCATAGCTTGCAAGTAAGTTGAAACTGCCTCAGACTATCTTTAATTAGAGAAATAGCACTGATGCTCAAAAACAAGGCAACCAGTAAACTAGCTACTGCATCTGCCCATAGCCAATTAAAAAAATAAACACAACCAGCAGCCAAAATTACACCGATAGAACTGCCAGCATCAGCAATCCCATGTAAGAAAACTCCCCGCAGATTCAAATTATGATGACTATGTTTGTGCAATGGTTGGATAGTTAAGCCGTTAATTACTATGCTCAAGGTAGCTACAGCCAGCATGGGTAAGCCTGATACAGGTTGAGGATTTTGAAGACGTTCCACAGCTTCTAAAGCAATGAAACCAGCTAAAGTTACTAAACTCACCCCATTTAGTAATCCTACCCAAGCTTCTATTTGCTGGTACTTAAAATTCGTTTCACCCGAAGATTGACGCTCTGTTAACCAGACTACTAACACTGTCAATCCCAAAGTCACTACATCAGAAAATAGGTGTCCCGAACCTGCTAAAAGTGACAAACTACTATCCCAAAGTCCAACTCCTAATTCTATTAGGAATAGGCTACTTCGCAGCCCTAAAATAACCCAAAGTAACTCTAAGTTTTGTGTACTCTCTACAGCTTTAGTGTAGGGATAGTGGTAATGTCCCAATTTTTGGTTAGTGAAATTCATAATTATTTTTTTTTGCATTCAACGCCTCTAATGCGAAAGTTGAGGAAATTTGAAGAAATGGAACATATTTTAAAAGTAAAAAATGGGATATCTAAGACAATTTAAAGCTACTAAAAGTTTTACTGTCTGTGCATATTGGGTATGTCACCTAATCTGACTCAGCAATAGATATACAGCAGTTTGCAAGTAGGTGAAGTATAAATGCAGGACTCAAAATCAAATATACAAACTTTCTGCCTCCTGCCTCACAACCTGTAAATTTGTACTTCATGCACACGAAAACTGCTGTATCTTTAATTATGGCGTTCGCGTAGCGGCTGCTTTGCAGCATCGCCCGCTAATATTAATCCTTGACAGCCTTGGTTCTAAATAGCCGCATTCCATTTGCAGTAACTAATAAGGAAGTCCCTGTATCTGCTAAAACAGCTACAGCTAACCCAACAAACCCAAAGGTTCCTAATAGCAGAAATAAACCTTTTGTTACTAAAGAAAAGACAACATTCTGTTTAATTACAGATACAGTGCGACGGCTTAGTTCTACTGCATAAGCAAGTCGTCTCAGGTCACTTCCTACGATCACGACATCTGCTGTCTCCAGAGCAATATCTATTCCACCAACTGCAAAACTAATATCCGCAGCAGCAAGCGCAGGAGCATCGTTAATACCATCTCCAACCATACCTACTACTCCTGTTTGACGCAGAAGTTGAATTTCTTCAAGTTTATCTTTTGGTAGCAGTTCTGCCCGGTACTCTGTAATTCCAACTTGCTGGGCAATCTGTTTAGCAACGGCAGTACGATCGCCCGTTAGCATTACTAATCGCTTTAATCCAACCCGCTTCAACTGTCGCAGGGCTTCCGTCGCTTCCAAGCGAATACCATCAGAAAGTGCGATCGCTCCTAATAACCCTTCATTTGTTCCTACCAGCACCGGAATTTGACCGAGTTGTTCAATAGAAGCTAACAAATATTCAGCTTCACCAGATAAGCGAATACCTTGGTCTAAAAACAACCGTTGATTGCCTATGAAGTATAACTGCTCCTTAAAGTTCGCCTGAATCCCTTTCCCAGGTAGTGCAGTAAAGTTAATAGGTGTTTCTAACTCCATCCCTTGATCGTGAGCCTTGGCTACAATTGCCTTGGAGAGGGGATGCTCAGACTGTTGCTCAACTGAAGCTGCAATCAGTAATACCATGTTTGCGCTTACCTTGCCAAGGTCATAAACCTTCTGTACAACGGGTAGTCCTTGCGTAATCGTACCAGTTTTATCAAAAGCAAAAGTAGTCAAACGTCCAGCCGTTTCCAGCGCATTACCCCCTTTGAACAAAACGCCCTTACGAGTTGCTGCACCAATGGCGCTAACAATCGAGACAGGAGTAGAAATTACTAAAGCACAGGGGCAGGCTATTACTAACATCACCAATGCCCGGTAAAGCCAGACGTTGAACGATTGAGCAAATGCCAACGGTGGTATTAAAGCAATGGCGATCGCTGCTAAAATGACTATCGGTGTGTAAACCTCTGCAAACTTATCCACCCACTGCTGCGAGGGTGCGCGGCTTTCTTGAGCTTGTTCCACAAGATTAATAATTTTGGCAACAGTTGTATCGCTAGCAGTGTGAGTAACTTTGACTTCTAAAAAGCCTGTCTGATTCAGTGTCCCAGCAAAGACATTATCACCTGGAGCTTTATCTTCTGGAATTGATTCTCCTGTAATTGGAGACTGATCGATGGCGCTTGCGCCAGAAACAACTACACCATCCAACGCCACACGCCCTCCTGGTCGAATTGTCAAAGTTTCACCTAGCTGAATACTTTCGACGGAAACTGTCACCTCCTGACCATTCCGCTTGACGGTAGCAGTGGGCGGAGTCAAATCCATCAGGGAGCGAATGGCATTGCGAGTGCGACCAAAGGTGAAAACTTGCAGTGTTGTACCAAAAGTGAACAAAAAGACGACTAGCGCCCCTTCAAACCAGTCCCCTAAAATTACAGCCCCAATCACCGAAATCGTCATCAGCAGATTCATATCGGCGCGGCGCAAGCGCAATTCAAATAAACCAGCCCGTGCGATCGGATAGCCAGTAATTACTATGCCGATGCCATAGAAAGCCCGTGCTACCCAAATAGGTAGCGCTAGATTTTGAGAAATTAAGCCCAAAACTAAGCCTATACCTGCAAGTATGACACTCTGCCCCCGGCGATTTTCAATCCAGAATCTCCAGCTTGCCAGGTCTGACTTTTGTTTTGGCTTGTTTATTGGCTTTTCGTGTTGGTGTTCGTACTCACGATCGCTTACGGCGGGCGTTTCGCCATCGCAAGAATCAGTATGATGATGGGAACTTGCCTCAACACCCTCCTCAACTGTATAACCCAAACTTTTAATCCGATCATAAATTGCCGTCTCATTTACCAGTTGCGGGTCATAGGATACTTGCAATCGTTCGCTGGCAAAGCTGACCGATGCTTGTTTTACGCCTATTATCTTCTGCACCCCAGCCTCAATCGTCTTGGCACAGCTGCCACAATCCATCCCGCCGATTTGTAGTTGTAGCATTTTCACAGGAGTTACATCGACGTTATGGTCATGACTCTGTTCAACCGCATAACCCAAACTTCTAATTTGGTCATAGATAGTCTTTTCACTCAAGACTTCTGGGTTATAGGAAATCCTGGCTTTGCCTGTCGTAAAGTTTACTTTTACTTCTGTAACACCATTTAACTGCTGCAAACCGACTTCAATCGTCTTGGCGCAGCTTCCGCAGTCCATACCACCAATTTGCAAAGTTTGGCTTTTGAGAGAAGGAGTTTGAGTCATGGCATTACAACCAAGGCAAAAAAGTTAACTGCCAATATTCTAATACAACAATTGAATAGATGTTCAACTGTACAATACTTTAATTTTAGTTAAAATTGAAAGTGATAACCATTGCCTATACTTAATGCCATGAACAAGCGCCAAAGCGAAGAAGAGTTGGTATTGCTTCAAAATGCAGGCGTACCAAAGTGTGATACCCATTTGGTGCATCTGGATAATGTGCGGTCAATTCAAACACAAATCTTGTCTATAGACAAGGCAAAACAAATGGCAGAAGTCTTTGGAATACTTGGAGATCCGAATCGTCTGCGGCTGATATCAGCTTTGGCCTCCCAAGAATTATGTGTTTGTGATTTAGCTGCATTGATGAAAATGACGGAATCAGCTGTTTCTCATCAATTGCGATTATTAAAAGCGATGCGTTTAGTCAGTTATCGTCGAGAAGGTAAAAATGTTTATTACAGCTTGGCTGACAATCACATCATCAATTTATATTCCTCTTTGGCAGAACATTTAGATGAGTGAAATGAACCAACAATGGCGTATATAAAAATACTTACCAAGCATATAGCGCTGATGAGTGTAGAAAACCAGCCCTTTCAAGGTGATGAAATTTGGAACAAAGGTTAGTGATTTCAACCTTCAAAAAGCGCAAAATCTGAGCAGAGGATTCAAGATGGTAGCACTGAANACACATATCTTCGTTGGTCACTTTGAAAGGGCTAGTGTATAAAACTTGAATTTTGGCGTTTTTACTTAAAACATTTTAGTATAATTTATTACCATCACTGGTTTTAATGGCAACTAATTAGCAAAGTACGGTGACGTAGAGAATGTGACTTATCATGATCTGCGGGATGAGAGTAGCGATCGCTTCCAGCTTCGGCAAAGCAAAAAATATGGATATCTTTGCTACTTATGAAAAGCAGAGTATTCAATTCCATGCCCTAAGAACGCGAGTAGCAGGGGCGCGTAGATTTGTCTCATTCCACGTCTTAGTGCCAGGAGAGTGGTCATGGTATCATGCACTGTGTGAGGAGATAGAGCTAACGATTATGCGATCGCTGCCAGAAACCTATGTCCTTACCCATCTTGAACCATTGGAAGACCCAGTATCGTGGTATGACCAGAACTTAGATAGGACAATTAATATTAGTAGGGATTGAGCCTGAGCAGAATCCGAAGGCTAGGGAACCTACTAGAGCTTAAATTGCAACTTCCCCGCAAGGAAGGAAAAATTTTGCCACTACAGATTGATGTTTAGTCCAGATTTTCTGACATTATGAAAAGAATATGAAAGAATTTCCCTAGAAAATAAATGACTCGCCCCGAAAAGCGCCCCAGTCTCCCTGAAGTTCACCGCAGTATTAAAATTCCCAACAGTAAGAGCTTTTGGCCCAAGATGTTGGCTTATGCAGGGCCAGGGTATCTGGTTTCAGTCGGATATATGGACCCTGGCAACTGGGCAACAGATATCGCTGGGGGGTCTAAGTTTGGCTATACCCTGTTGACAGTAATTCTGCTGTCGAACCTGATGGCAATATTACTGCAATCGCTATGTGTGCGTTTAGGTGTTGCCACAGGACGAGATTTGGCACAGGCTTGTCGAGACTATTTCAATCCAAGGGTGAGCTTTTGTTTGTGGGTACTGTGTGAGATTGCGATCGCAGCTTGTGACTTGGCAGAATTACTGGGAAGTGCGATCGCCCTGCAACTTTTATTCGGTATTCCCTTGCTATGGGGTGTGTGCATCACTGCGCTGGATGTCTTGGTATTGCTATTCCTGCAAAGTAAAGGCTTTCGCTATACAGAAGCTTTGGTAATAATGCTGGTAGCAACCGTAGGCATCTGTTTTACAGCGGAAATTCTCTTCTCCCGACCTGATATGGGCGGAATTTTGTTAGGATATCTGCCTAAAAAAGAAATTTTACAAAACCCAGAAATGCTCTACATTGCCATTGGCATTTTAGGCGCAACAGTAATGCCTCACAACTTATATTTACACTCCTCTATTGTGCAAACTCGTGATTGGCAACCTAATACTGAAAAAAAATGGGAAGCGATTAAGTTTGGTACAATTGATTCAACTTTTGCTCTATCGTTGGCACTATTTATCAACTCAGCCATTTTAATTGTGTCTGCCGCCACATTTCATTTTTCTGGGAATCAAAATGTAGCAGAAATTCAAGAAGCTTACAAACTGCTTTCACCATTATTAGGCGTTAGTGCTGCTAGCGCCATCTTTGGGATTGCCTTACTTGCTTCTGGGCAAAGTTCGACACTAACTGCAACCCTGGCTGGGCAGATTGTCATGGAAGGCTTTTTACAATTTCGCCTTCCATCCTGGTTACGGCGTTTAGTTACCCGTCTGCTTGCTATCATTCCAGCGTTGATTACAATTAGGGGCTTGCAAGAAAATAAAATACCAGTCATTCTAGAAGAATAGGAGGCGCGGATCTGCCCGCGTTTGCTCTGAATTTCTAGAATTGGAATCACAGGGTTCATGCTTACCGACACCATAAAATCTACCTTCAAAGATGCAGCCAAGAAACTAACTGGCAGCTGTAAAAGAGACTTCATGGCAAAAGTTACTGAAGATTACTTCGATAGTTCAGCACGCATTGCAGAAACAGTTTTAGGATGGAATCGCTCCTGTGTACAACTTGGCTTGCATGAACGGCGGACAGGGATAGTCTGTGTGGATAACTATCATGCAAGGGGACGACATAATAGTGTTGAGATTCTGCCCAATTTAGAAGCAGATATTTGTTCTTTGGTAGATGCTCAAGCCCAAGCAGATCCAAAATTTCAATCGACCTTTCTATATGCTCGTATCAGTGCCAGAGCGGTACGAGAAGCATTAATCAGTGAAATAGGTTATGACCACAGTCAATTGCCGTCTCGTCAAACTCTGGGGAAGATTCTTAATAGCTTGGGGTATCGCCTAAAAAAACACAAAAAACAAAGCCCTTGAAAAAGATTCCGCAAACAGATGCCATTTTCGACAATGTGTTTCAGGAAAATCAGGCATCGGATGAGAATCCCAAATCGTTGCGAGTCTCTATCGATACTAAAGCCAAGGTGAAGATTGGCAATCTTTCCAGAGGTGGTAAAGCTCGGACACTGGAAGCAAAAGCTGCGGATGACCACGATACACAGTGGGAGGCAGTCTTAGTTCCTTTTGGCATTCTCAACACACACAGTGAAAAGCTTACGATTTACTTAGGTCAGTCGGCTGAAACCAGTGATTTTATTGTCGATTGTTTAACTGCTTGGTGGTATGAGAATCAACACGATTACCAAGATTATGATGAATGGGTGATTGACCTTGATGGTGGTGCAGCAACTCGCAGTAACCGCACACAGTTTATCAAACGTATGGTTGAACTGTCTCAAGCAATTAATTTAAGAATCCGACTGATTTACTATCCTCCGTACCATAGCAAGTACAATCCCATAGAGAGGTGTTGGGCAGCCCTAGAGAACTATTGGAATGGCGCAATTCTGGATTCGATTGAAGTTGCCATCAAGTGGGCTTCCAATATGACTTGGAAAGGGATTGCACCCATTGTTCACCGTGTTGAAGCAACCTATGAAAAAGGAATCAAGGTTCTCTCACAAGAGTTAGAACACTACCAAACCTTCTGGCAACCTTCCGAAACTCTACCTAAATGGGATATCACAATTTTCCCCGTTTAATTGGTATCTTATTTTCTTGCAAATCCCTTATTATCTTTGGGGAACATAGTACAAGTCGCCTTATAGTTTTAAGTCAAGTTATCCTCAGTTTGCAGTTACCGTTTGCAGTGATTCCTTTAGTGATGTTTACAAGTAACCGTCGCTTAATGGGAGAATTTGTAAATCCTTTGTGGCTCAAATCTCTAGCTTGGCTGGTTGCTATTATTATCGTCGGGTTAAATGTTTGGTTGCTATTACAAAGTATTTTGATTTGGCTGGGTTTCAATCTCTAAATCTCTCGAAACCGCTTAGGATGGATCTAGTTGAGAAAAATCTCGTGTATCTGTCTTGATATATCTATCAAGGAGAAAGTCAAGCCATGAACCATATTCGCAAAGCTGTTGCCATTCTGGGAATAACGAGTAGCGTACTGAGTGGAATACCTGTTGCTGTCCATGCTGCACAGGAAGCACCAACGCGCATCCAACAGATGAATTTTCAGGAATACCATAACCAGGGAGTGCAAAAGCTTGAACAAGGCAACTTCAACGGCGCAATAGAAGATTTTAGTCGGGTAGTACAGTTAAATCCCCGATACTACGAAGGTTTTTGCCTCAGAGGTTTAGCAAAGTCTCAATTAAGAGATTTTAAAGCAGCCGTTAGCGACTTCGATCAAGCACTGCGACTAAACCCCAACCATACAGATGCTTACAACGGTCGAGGAACTGCTCATGCGGAACTAGGAAGTATTGAAGCGGCCATTACCGACTTTAACCAAGTACTAAGAATTGATCCGAAGTCTGTAGATGGTTACTACAATAGGGGCTTTTTGAATTATAGACAGGGAAATCACAAGCTGGCGATCGCAGATTTTACCCAAGCACTACAAATCAACCCTAACTTAGCTGATGCCTACGGCAATCGAGGACTTTCTGAATATGCTTTAGGCGATCGCAAAAGTGCTATTACTGATTTACAGCTTGCTGCAAGTCTGTTTCAACGGCAAGGAGATACTCTTCGGTATAAGCAAACACAAGCTCTCCTTCAGCAGATTCAGCCCTAAGTAGGGCTTGCTGAAAAAGTCATAAAAAAGCAAGATCAGGATTGGTCAGTTATTCAAGCAAGCCCTAAATATAAGTTTTTGTTGTTTTTGATTGGCTAAACCATAATTTTCAATAATATTAGAGGGAAAAAAAGGTGTTATTTTCAAAAATAGACATAAAAAAGTACTCTTAAAGCGTGACAGTTGAGTAGAAAGATTCATTACTAAAAAAGTAATAGCAATTGCAGTTTTAGAAGTATGAGACAGTTTCGCCATCACTCTACCCAGGCTAAATCTTCTTTTAGCTTGTCCAAACTTTCCCTCAATAGAATTACGAATTCTTTCATCTTCTAAAGCTTGCTTCTTTTTTTCCTTACTTACATTGGCTGGAGGTCTGCCTAAAGGGTTTCCACTAATTCTAATACCTCGTTCTTTACACCAAGCTCGATTCTCTCGTGTCCGGTAAATTTTATCAACATGAACGGATTCTGGATAATAGCCAGTGTAGTTTTTAAATGATTCTACTTGTGCTTTTAAGTCTCCTGATTCATTAAAATTATCCCAACTAATATGGTCTAAAAATATAAACCCATCAAAGCAGCTAGCCGACAATTTTGCTCCAAATTCCACGGATTTACCAGCTTTTCCTCGGACAATGGGACGGATATGTGGTTGAGTTAAACTGACGATACGATCATCAATACTTTGTTTTTTATTTTCATATAACCAGAGCATTTGACGATAGACTTCTCCGACTACAAGTAACATCTTATATTGTCTGTTTATTAAATTTTCTAGAGTTGCTCCTGAACTGATTAGCTGGTCAATATGAAATAAGTTTCTTTTAATATATTGAAGCTGTTTTCTTATAGCTTTTCTCCGGTCTTTTTGGGAAACACGACGTTTTTTAGCTACTTCTAGATAATCTTTTCTTGCTACCTGCCGATATGTTCTAGGTTTTTTATCTAATTGACCCAGTACCTGTTCATAAAGAAAGTCTATAATTTTTTCTGTCTGCCTTCTGGCTTGATTTAGTAGCCCTAAATCTGTTGGATAGCTAATATCACCTGGCGCACAAGTGGCATCTAATATTAATTTCCCCAGATTTTTTGGACTAGTTACTTCTTTTTCTGATTCTTCTGTTTTTTTTTCATTGTCAATCGAAGATGTTGTCTCAAGCATCTTCTTCACCATTTTTTGATTAACTTTGTTAACAAAATCAGCACTAATTCTTTCACGAAAGTGTACTAACATTGATGCGTCAAATGGAGTTTCATTACTATAAGATGATATGCCTATAAAATACTGTAGATAAGGGTTCTCTTTGATTTGCTCTACTGTTTCTCTGTCACTTATGCCTAGTTTCTCTTTTATTATTAATGCACCTAACGCCATCCGAAATGACTTTGCTGGTGCCCCCATCTCTGCGGAGAACCCGGAAGAATATTCCGACTCAAATTCTGTCCAGGGTATGAAATTTGCCATAAGTACCCAACGATTATCTGATGATAACTTTCCCTCAAATGGAAGTTCAAAATTTTCTGGTGGAATTGGAGTTGATTCTTCTTTTCGGTACATGGTTACATCGGATACACGCTTATCTCGTCTGACCACAGTCATGCAAGGATTTTGGGCTATTTTACCTTCAAATCTTGCACCGGAATATACTTCTTTGGTCTGATAATCTAGATACTGCAACCTTTTCTTTTTTTTCAGCAAGCCCTAAGTAATTCAAAATAATTGTCAAACCCAACTTTTCAACAAACCTTACGGAATAGTTGGGTTATTCAATTAAGGATTTAATGTTTCGCCGTTCTACACCTATATCGACAGTTAACTCGGCACAGTCATGTAATAAGAAAATTGCAATGCTAGACTTTACCGAAGAAGAAAGCAATGCAGCTATTTGGTTGCGACTGCCCATATTGTATGAATTGTCTACGCGTCCTGCGCGGTCAAGCACCAATGGTTTACTAGTATTTTGATTGTAAGGAAAGTTAGGTGTATTCTATTTGTTATGTGTCTGCTGAGTTTGGCATCAAGATTTTAAGTAGTAATACTATAAAAAATTCACAACTTTTATAATCTATTGAGGTGGGTTAGCGTGATTCATAACCCACCAATCTGCAAAATTTTAATTAAAGCCTTTGCTCTTAACCAACGAGAGAAGTGGTCAAGAAAACAACTCCTATTGAACAAATAGCCAAACCAATAAATTGCAGTATCTTTAAGAATTGATTGGCAAATTTTTCGCTTACAACTTTACCAATTAGTAACGCACCGATAGCAATCCCATATTGTATTAAAGTGAAGCCTGCTAGGTAAGCTACTAGCGGTGTCATTTGTGCGCCGACAATGGACTCACCGTAAGCATAACCATGAAATAAACCAGCAACTGCTCCTAACAAAGCTAGCACAAACCAATTAGGTTTTTTCGATAGCAGTAACATTGCACCAAAAGCAATCACCGAACTAGCGATGACGATCTCACTTAAGGGTAAATCGAATTTCAGTATATGAATTCCAGTTCCAGCCATAGCTGTCAAAACGAAAGCTACTGGAATTAACAATCCATTTTGTTGTCTAGCACTAAGTAAACCAATAGCAACCACAAAGGCAAAATGGTCAAGACCAATAACGGGGTGGGCTAACCCAGACAAAAACCCTTCAAAGAAATTAGACGGTGTTTTACCACCAATGGCATGATGTGCTAAAGCTGGATGAGCAGCACTTAAAAGTCCTATGCAAGTTAAGAAGGCAATTCCTAAGTAAAACTTTGTTGAAGTTACCGTTGATGATTTTTGTTTGTAGTTAGCAACAAGCTGGATTTTTAACACTGTGTATCTCCCAATATTAGAGTTTAAATAGATCAATAAACATCGTGACTCAGCAACCAGAGCGTGATAGTCGTTTAACATTAAAGTCTCCCTGTTAACGCTGGTAACTAACTCCTCCAGAACCGATGTAGCATTCAGACAATATCGGATTGTGTACGGTTGCACTGAATATATTGGCAATAAATTCATATTTTTTAACTATTTTATTATGCAAGTTATCAATTCTCTTAACCGCCCTTCAAAAAGATCCTTTTTGGGAATATGATATGCGGCAAAGATAGAGAGAATAGGTTAAAAACTATGCCCAATATATATTGCAACGTTCTCCAGCAACGGCTAACGAGATAAGTTCACGATTTGGAGGGTTAAGTCCTCAAAACACCCCGAAAACCTGTTTCTCCGTAGAAACAAGCGTCAGGTATAGGCTCTAAAGCCCTTGTTCCATAAGGCTTCCAAAATTACCTTCCAAGTCGTGATTGCAACCTTCTGCCGGGTTCCCATTGGAATTACCAATTGCGAATTAGATTGACTGTTGATGGTTTAGTAACAATGCTCAAAAATTCATCCCACGCTTCCTGAAGGGACAGACGTGAGGCAACTTGAAGTTTAAGCTAAAAATTTCATCTCAATTTCATCTTCATTTGGGAGAGTAGGTAAAGTACTTGATCTTTAAACTTACTTAGCTGCACAGCAAGCAGACATCCCTTAAAACATTTAAAAATGCTTAATTCTATTGTTAAATGGTCGATTGCTCAACGCTGGCTAGTAGTTATTGCTTCCATCCTCATATCTGTTTGGGGCTTTCTCGGCCTTACGCAAATGCCACTGGATGTATTTCCCAACTTTGCTCCACCCCAAGTGGAAATTATGACCGAAGCCCCAGGACTTGCCCCAGAGGAGGTTGAATCCCTAGTTACTCGACCGATAGAAAGTTTGATTAATGGCACTCCCGGACTAGAAGCATTGCGTTCTTCCTCAGCTGTAGGTCTTTCGGCTGTGAGAGCGACTTTTAGCGTGGACACAGAAATTTATCGCGCTCGTCAATTGGTGACAGAACGGTTGCAACAAGCACGCAGTCAACTACCGCAAGGTGTAGACAACCCAGAGGTTCTGCTTGGTTAGTTCCCCCTTGGGATGGACTGTCAAATATGCCTTTACTTCTGAAACCACTCCGATGATGGAGGTCTGGCGGATTGTCAACTGGCAAGTGAAAAACCGCCTGCTTGCTGTCCCTGGTGTAAGTAATGTCGTCATATTTGGTGGGGATGAGCGTCAGTATCAAGTACTGGTAAACCCCGATAAACTGAAGGCGTTTAATGTTTCTCTTGATGATGTCACCAAAGCAGCACAAGCAGCCAACGCTAATGCACCAGGGGGATTTTTAATTACTCCCGACCAAGAAACTTTGGTGCGAGGGGTAGGGCGGATTGAATCTATTGAACAGCTGAAGAAATCAGTAATTAAAGCCAAAAATGGCACGCCAGTATTGTTGGAACAAGTGGCGGATGTACAAATCGGTGCAGCACTCAAACGCGGCGATGGCAGTTTTGCGGGTAAAAAAGCGGTAATTTTGACAATCAACAAACAGCCAACAGCAGATACGCCAAAAGTGACGAAGGCGGCTGAGACAGCAATGGAGGAAATTCAAGCTGGTCTGCCTAAAGATGTCAAAATTACAACTACTTTCCGTCAGGAAGATTTTATCGAAGCCTCGCTCAAAAACGTTGAAGAAGCTCTGCGTGATGGCACAATCATCGTTTGTGTCATCTTGATTTTATTTCTGATAAATTGGCGCACGGTGATCATTACCTTGAGCGCGATTCCCGTGTCTTTATTGTTGGGAATGTTGATCCTGAATTGGACGGGACAAGGCATCAATACGATGACTTTGGGCGGGCTGGTTGTTGCGATTGGTTCGGTGGTGGATGATGCAATTGTCGATATGGAGAACGTCTACCGCCGTTTGCGAGAAAACCAGACAGCAGGCAATCCTGTGCCACCACTGCAAGTTGTTTTTAATGGCTCAGTGGAGGTGCGGGTGAGCGTGTTATTTTCGACAATTATTATTGCAGTCGTCTTTGCACCAATCTTTGCGCTTTCTGGGGTGGAAGGTCGGATTTTTACACCAATGGGTATAGCTTATTTGCTGTCAATTGGCGCTTCTACCTTAGTAGCACTGACATTGACTCCAGCACTGTGTGCCCTTTTGCTAGTAAATCGGCGTTTACCAAGTACAGAAACTTGGGTTGAACGATTTTCTCACCGTCTGTATCGCCCGTTTTTGAAATTTTCTCTACGTCGCCCCAAGATTATTTTGACAGGTGCAATCGCTAGTTTTGTGGCTTCAGTCATGATATTACTCTCCTTAGGGCAAGTTTTTTTACCAGAATTCCAAGACCGCTCTTTGGTGATCGCCGCAGTTTTAATGCCTGGTCAATCTCTGAATGCCACTAATCAAGTAGGGTTAGCGATCGAAGAAGCCCTGAAAAACAATCCTGCGGTTGAAACAGCTCAACTGCGCTCTGGACGGGCTGTGGGGGATACTGAGGTAGCTGGTGTAAACGGGGCGGAAATAGATGTTCAACTCAGCGAGGAGGGGGCAAAAGATCGAGAAAAAACAATTGAAATGATTCGTCAAGAATTTGATAAAATTCCCGGAGTCGTTCCCAATATCGGCGGGTTTATTTCGCATCGGATGGATGAGGTACTCTCAGGTGTACGGAGTGCGATCGCTGTGAAAATTTTTGAGCCCCGATTTGGAACAACTCCGCACCCTTGGTCAACAAGTACAATCAGCTATGGGCCAGGTTTCGGGTCTAGTAGATTTGCAACTTGAACCGCAAGTACCAATTAAACAGGTACAAATTCAATTCGACCGCGATGCAGCAGCCCGCTATGGTTTAACTATTGGCGAATTGTCAGAGGTAGTAGAAACTGCACTGAATGGGCGAGTCGTTTCCCAAGTATTGGAGGAACAACAGACCTTTGATATGGTGGTTTGGTTGGAAGAAAAATACCGTAACAATATTGAAATTATCGGTAATTTGCTAGTTGATACACCCAACGGACAAAAAATTCCCTTAGCTCAAGTCGCAAAAATCAATTATGGTACAGGCCCCAATACCATCAACCGCGAAAATGTCTCCCGCTATATTGTCGTATCCAGCAATGTGGCTGGACGAGATTTAGGTTCTGTAATTAAGGATATTCGGGAGAGAGTTAAGCAACAGGTGCAATTACCCTCTGGATATTTTATTGAATACGGTGGTCAATTTGAAGCACAAGAAGGAGCGACAAAAACTTTACTTTCGGCTGGTGGATTAGCTTTTGTTGCGATCGCAGTCCTGATTTACTTTGCTGTCAAGTCGATTCCTGCCACCATCATGATCTTGCTAAACTTGCCTTTAGCATTAGTGGGTGGAGTCATTTCCATCGCCTTAGCTGGCGGTATTCTCTCTGTAGCTTCGATGGTAGGATTTATTACCTTATTCGGCGTTGCTACACGGAATGGGCTATTACTGGTTGAGAACTACAATTCTAGGATGGCAGAAGGACAGCCTCTGCGGCAGGCTTTGATGGAAGGGTCGGTAGAAAGGTTGGCTGCTATCTTAATGACGGCGCTAACATCTGCTCTGGGTATGGGGCCCTTGGTAATTGGTAGTGGAGCTGGAAAAGAAATCCTCCAGCCACTAGCCGTTGTAGTGTTAGGTGGATTGTTTACCTCAACCGCTTTAACCCTGTTAGTGCTTCCGGCTTTGTATGTACAGTTTGGTAGATTTTTGGTGCCAAGAAAGGCTGAACCAATTATTCAGCCAGAAATTGCAGGAGAAGCCAGAGCCTAGCACAACAAGGCAAAAGTCAAAAGAAATAATAGTCATACCACAAGCTTTTTACAAATCCCAGATGGTAGGTTTATTTCCGCGCCGATGCACTAGTTTTTAATTTACAAAACATCAAGGAGTTTGAATTAATGAAATTTCTGAAGACCAGTTTAGTAATTGTTAGCAGTGTCGGATTAATCTTTTTGGGTGCTTGTAATGCTGGGAATCAAGCTGCTAACTCGGAAAGTGCTACCAAGACTGCAACTACAGAAACAGCTGCAAAACTGAACCCGTTGCTAAAACTGGGGAAGCGCATAATGAAAACGACGGTCATGGCCATGATGAANAAAGGTGGTCACTCCAATAGTGGAGAGAAGCGTAGCAGTCAAGTTGTAAATTCGGGCAAATATCATTTAGAGTTCACACCAGATATAGAACAAGATTCTACTCATTTAGATATAAGCGTACACGGAGAGCAGGATCAAGCAATTACTGATGCCAAGCTCACGGCTCAAGTTCAGCTACCAGATGGCAGTAACAAAACCCTACAAGTTCCTTATAATACCGAGGAAAAGCAATACACAGCAAAGCTGCCTGCAACTGCAACGGGAGAGTATAAAGTTGTTATTCAAACGGATGTAAAAGGTGAAAAATTTAATGGCCGCTTTACCTTTAAACGATAATCCGAGCAATTGAAGAAGAATGCAGAATTCAGAATGGGCTACGCCCCGCTGCGCTAACAGAATTCAGCAATCTTGACGCTCTGGTGCGATCACTGCCCGTAGCTTGCTTCTCGGCAGAAGTACGCAGACTCGCTCTAAGCGTTCGCGCAGCGTCTCGTAGAGAAGCTATCAGTGGGGGATTCAAACCCGCCACTGATTGTTCGTGCTTGCGTCACGTAGTGTTCGCAAAGCGTCTCACCAGTATAGGAAAAGCTATATGACAACATGGAAACAATTAACAATTTATGTTAGCGAGTTGGATTGTTGGGAACATCAACCCCTTCATCAAGTTCTGCTCGGAATGGCTCGCAGACAAGGATTAACAGGGGTAACGGTAGTGCGGGCAATTTCTGGATATGGCAAACATGGCGTTTTTCGTACTCAAAATGAGCTAGACCCTTCTACTGAGTCCTCTGCACTACCGCTTCTCGTTACGGTTATTGATAGTGAAACTGCAATAACCGAATTTTTTTCCTTAGTCAAACATCTGCTTAAAGACAAGTTTGTTACTTGTCAAACCATAGAAGTTTTCTCTACTGGAGCGTGAAAGGTAGTCATGTCCCATAATCATAGTCATGGACACGACCACGGTGGCAGTAATTACAACCGTGCCTTTGTTATCAGTGTTGCCCTCAACACAGGATTTGTCGTCATTGAGGCAACCTATGGCATTGTTGCTAACTCCCTTGCCTTGCTTGCTGATGCGGGTCACAATTTGAGTGATGTTCTGGGTTTACTACTTGCTTGGGGCGCAAGCATCCTCGTCCGTCGTCGCCCGACATCACGTCGCACCTACGGGCTGCGTCGTTCTTCAATTTTGGCTGCGCTTTTAAACGCTGCTTTTCTCCTAGTTGTTTCTGGCGGTATTGGCTGGGAAGCAATTCAACGGTTTCGTGAACCTGCTCCGGTAGCAGGAGGAATAGTAATTACAGTAGCAGCTATAGGAGTTTTCATTAATACAGTAAGTGCTTTAATGTTCTTGTCGGGGCGTAAAAGTGACTTGAACATCAGAGGCGCATTTTTGCATCTAGTTGCAGATGCTGCGGTATCTGTAGGGGTTGTACTAGCTGGTATTGCAATTATTGCTACAGGTTGGCTGTGGTTTGATCCAGCGGTGAGTTTGATTGTTACTGTGGTGATTGTAGCTGGCACTTGGGGACTTTTACAGGAATCCTTGAATTTGATTACAGATGCTGTACCAGCAGGAATAGAACCTTTGGCTGTCCGTACTTATTTAACCGAACTCCCTGGCGTGGCTCAAGTTCACGACTTGCATATTTGGGCAATGAGTACCACAGAAACAGCACTCACTGTTCACCTTGTCATCCCAGCAGGTTATCCCGGTGATACTTTTTTAGCACGGGTAGTCCGTGAGCTTCACGACAATTTCAGCATTGAACACCCAACCATTCAGGTGGAAATAGGCGATCCGAGTTACCAATGTCCTTTTGCTCCTGATAACCTAGTTTAATTCAATTGTTGGGTATTTAGTAACGGGTACACTCTTCTACACTCTTAGCTACATCTACTAGTTATGGTGAACTGCAACTGTTCTAATCTCGATGAATGTGTTGCAACTGTTGGTGCAAGGAACTGCAAACTATAACGTCATGGACGCTAATTCCTCTTTTTATGCAACACT
Source organism: Nostoc sp. GT001 (assembly GCF_030382115.1). NCBI lineage: Bacteria > Bacillati > Cyanobacteriota > Cyanophyceae > Nostocales > Nostocaceae > Nostoc > Nostoc sp. GT001. The sequence continues at coordinate 196,258 of NZ_JAUDRJ010000002.1, read as the reverse complement.
CTAACTGTCAATCTTTTACGAACGATGTGGGCTGAACAAAATCATAACTGGGTCAGGTAGGGAGATTATAACGCCAATTTAGCTATCTCTCCATCTGAGAATACTGCCCTTTACGACGCAGAAAGAGCAACAACTGGGAGACTAGCACCATGACAGGCAGTTCGATAAGTGGTTCAATAGCCAAAACAAGGATAATCAAAGGACGCTCAGGAAAAACAGATGTAGCGATCGCCAATGCAAGGGGTGAATTACGTGCAAGTGTTGTGCAACTGAAGCAAGCAAAGTCCTCATAACTAAAGTTGCCGAGCCGTGCAATCACTTGAGTCAGCAAAAAGGTAATTCCATAGAAAATAAGGATAGGTGGTAACATTTTTAGCAGCACATCTGGACGCTGAATTAGGGTTTGCCCCTGCGAGGCAAATACCGCTGTAATTGCCAAACACAGAAATAGCGTTTGCCCTGCTGCTATTTTCAGTGGAATTTCACGCCAAAACCCGTTTACCTTTGGTATTAGCCACTTAGCGATAAACGCTAAAAGCATAGGAACAGCTAAAACCAGCACAATGCTTTCGAGAAAAATTGCTGTATCAATCTTCTGTACCATTTTTCCAACAAAAACTAACAGATAGAGGGGCAGGAGAACCACTTGCAAAATCATGTTCCAAGGAAGTAAGGTTGTAGCTAAAGCAACATTTCCTTTGGCAATCCCTGTAAAAATGAGATACCAGTCAGTACAAGGTGTGACCATCAGCATAATTAGCCCAACCCAAAGATCGGGAGAGTCCCGTAGGAAAATAGCTCCCAATCCCCAAACAAAAACAGGTGTCCAAAGGAAGTTCATCCCCAAAATAAGTCCGGTCATTTTGTAGTTTTGAAATGCCTGACCTAAACGATTAAGTGGAATATTTAGAAACACCCCATAAAGCATGGTCATCAAGGATGGAACAATCAAAGATACAGCATTTTCCTCAACCCATTTGATTTGTCCCAGTATCAGCCCAATTAAGATAGCAATGATGACAAATACAGATTGGAGTTTTTCAGTCAAACTCATGTTGAGATGTCTTGATTAAGTCTTTGAAGAAAACAATAAATACGCTTTAGATATCGAACAGCAATATTGAACAATCTATTCCTAACCGCATTTTCTAGATTATACTATGTCCCAATCTTAACCATGCTTGGAATCTGATGCTGTCTAGCACCACTCTCCGGAATAAGCAGACAGCGAAGATTTCTACGTCGCTCTTTGCGATCGCCCAATGACAAACGGTTGGCGGTAGCGCTCCACCAAACCATCCCACTGCACAACGAGGGTGCTTCCCGTCTGCTTCTGTTGCTTCTCCCACATTGAGAACAAGTCGAGGCAAGAGTGGTCAATGTAAGATAGCTTTTCTAGGTGCAGATGCAGTGCAGTTCTTGGTGGAACCTGTTCTAGGGCTTTTGCAAGCATTGGCAACCGAATAAATGTTGCCGCCCCTTCTAAGTACATATCAATCCGTTGATTTTTTTCATCTTTTTCAAAGTGAATTTTCAGATGAGATACTTTGTAGATCAGCTTGACCGCTGACAGTACAATGCCGATTAGCACGCCAGTAAGCAAATCGGTAACGACAATACCGATTAAGGTGGCAAAGTAAATCGCCAGAGGAAAGCGCCCGTACTGCTTTAGCTTGCGGATTTTCTCTACTTCCACCAGCTTGTAGCCCGTGTAAACTAGAATCGCTGCCAGACTGGAAGTAGGAATTAGCTTTAGAACATCCGGTGCAGCAATCACCAGAGCCAGTAGCCACACGCCGTGAAACATCGTGGCAAGTCTCGTTTTACCCCCTGCTTCCACGTTAACGGAACTGCGGACAATCACCCCTGTCATTGGTAGCGCCCCCAGCACTCCACAAATCATGTTACCAAAACCTTGCGCGGCCAGTTCGCGATCAAAATCCGTTTTTTGTCCCTGGTGCAGTCGGTCTACTGCGGCGGCTGAGAGTAGGCTTTCTGCACTGGCGATTAAGGCGATCGCTATTGCTTCCATAAGCAGTGGTGCCTGAAGCAGGCGCATTAAGGAACCAGGCGTTGGCAATTGAATTGCAGAAGCAAGATTAGCAGGCACATCGATGTATTTAATTGGCAGCTTCATGATGGCGGCGATCGCAGTTGCTACCACCACAGCAATCAGAACACCAGGTAGCAAGTTCAATCTTCGAGGCTTAAACTTATCCCAAACTACGAGGGTGAAGATGCTAACCAGACCTATAAGCGCAGCAATTTGATGGCTGGTTCCAGCAATTTGATGATTGTTGGCGTCGCTGAAAAAGATACCCTTGTAGATGGCGTTGGGAATAGAAATTAGGTTCTCAATTCCGCTCGCGCGTGGCAAGTCATCGACCATTACGTGGAATTGAGAAGCGAAGATCAGTACGCCTATACCTGCAAGCATTGCATAGATCACTGCCGGAGATATGGCGCGGAACACCTGACCCAGCTTGAATACTCCCGCCAGCAATTGGATTAATCCTGCCAGCAGAAGAATAGGCCCGAGCATTTCAATGCCGTAATCGCGGATCAGTTCTGCGACAATGACAGCCAGTCCAGCAGCCAGGCCGCTGACTTGTAGTGGGGAACCTGCGATCGCGCCAACAATAATTCCGCCTACCATTCCTGTCACTAAGCCACGAGCTGGAGGCACTCCCGAAGCGATCGCAATCCCCATGCACAGAGGCAGTGCGACAAGAAATACAACTATAGATGCCAATAGGTCGTCGGTGATGAATCGTTTGTCAAAGATGTCTCTGATTGCCATTTTTTTAGTTGTAGGTACGTGGACATAAAAAAACAGCCAACCAACTGAAATGCCTTTAAAGGGCTGTGCCACCCACACAGACGAGTTACAATCGTTTGGAAAATTGCCAACCTTTTTGGATGGATGTCTAACTCCATCATTTACGCGTAGGAATCCAACCTCAAGGGTTGAATACCAAAGCTAGCAATTTCTTTAAACGTTTACGCCTTGATAATCTTTGCGGCACACAGATAACTTATTAAAATTGACTGTTTTTTTCGGATAATCTACTTATCTGGCAAACTTGGTAATACATTTCTCAAATTCAGCATAGAGTCCTGTTCCTCGCCATAACTGACCCCAACCCTCTGAGTATATTGGGGTGGTTTAAAGCAGATAAAGTGCCCTATTATCAATAATTGAACCTTTAGTTTATATCAAAGTTTTAACTTTGAGTCAAGCAAATTTAGTAGTTATATCTCCTCATGGAAAATGATAATTATTCCTGAATTTGGAAAAAAATAATAATGCATATTTATCAATAAAAAAGTTTCACTAATTATTAAAACTCCCAAATATTTTGACTCTATCCAGGTTTTTATGGAAAATTCAATCTTATAGCTTAACCTGACTTGCTCTCCCGTTATAAGATTTAAATTTAGGAATTTATCCCAGCATTAACTTCTGTCTACAGGAGTAAGTTTTTTATCTCAAATCCTCTAAAAATTTCATGTCAATTTCATAATTTTGTAGTAAAACTTAAGCCAAGCAATCTACTTAATAGAAGAAAATTTGGCTCTCCCAGACTAGATATGTTAAATTAACAACAGAAATACCAATTGAGTAAAATCCTTCTTCTAAAATTATTAAAGTTAGTTAAGCCATAAGCCCTTCTTTTAATGAGCTTAATTTTCTGATTAATCCCCTCAACAATACCTTGAGTAGTTCTGTGATCAAAATAAGCGAGAATCTCATCTATCCATCTACTAATGGTTCGACAACTTTTTGGGAAAAATTTATAAGCCTTTTCTGTCCATTCCAGGAATTTATATAATGCTTCATCACTGGTTATGTGACTTTCAAATATATCTCTAATTGCTTCTTTATTTCGATACATTTCTCCTAATTCTGGAGCGAGTTTTTGCAGGGAATTTATCTTGACTTTTTCCTCATCATTGAGGCTTTCTTTTTTCTTTAATAAAGGGTATTTACTGTGAGTTAACCCTGCTAATTTCTCCTCTCTCTCTTGCCGATTTTTAATTTTGACTGCTGCCCGTTTTTCCTGCTTTCTTCTTTCATCTAACTCCTGATTTATTTGTTTCATTACATGGAATCTATCGGCTACTACTTGAGCATTTGGTAGCATTTCTTGGATTAAACTTTTATAGGGTATCCATAAGTCTATACTGACTTCTTCTATTTGATTTAATACCTCCGAACCCAGGCTTGACAAGTATTCTGCTATGACGGTTTTATTTCTTTTCTCCAACAACGTTATTGGTTTTCTTGTTTCTAAATCTACTAATACAGCCGCATAGTTTTTTCCTCCTTTTAGCTGGGTTATTTCATCTATACCTAACTTTTTTAGCTGAAGAGGTTTTTCTTTGAGTAAATCAGCTTCTTGTTCTTTTAATAAGGTTTCTACCTCCGATGCTGTCATTCTATTTCTGATGGCTGCACTCTCTACATTCGTTTCTAATACTTCCTTAATTACTTTCATCGCTAGTCTTTTTGTATAGGTTCTTCTAGTTTTTATAAAATCTAGTGACTCACTGAAGACTTTGCGACATTTTGTGCATCTCAATTGCCGACGATTTACCTTTAACAATACTTGATAATCACTCAGAGGTATATCTCTAACTGTATACCAATGATTTTGATGGATTTTATCAGTTGTATGTCCACACTGTGGACATTGACCAACTTTTAGCTTATTTTCGACTTCTATAACTATTTCATCCTCAGTGATAAAGTCATAATTAATAACCTTGATATCTTCAAGATTAATAACTTTAGTAATAAAGTGCAGTAAGGGATTAGATGGCATATTTATTAAATTACTAATTTTATTTCAACCTTTTTTATATTTTCTAGTTCTAATTATTTTTGTATATCTACCCCAGACTCGCTTTGAGATGTTTTTTATGATAAAAATATGGGCAGTTATCTATTTTATTTATAGTATTTTATCATAACCACTCTAGGAGAGCCGAAAATTTGAATCTATTGCATATCAATGTAATTAAATTGTCTATACTAGATTTTAGTTTCATGCTCCTTATTTTTAAAGCTTAATCAGACTTTTGGTCATACAGTAACTAGTTATGACCAAAAGTTTGATTTTTTATTATTGAATATTTAGTTTTCGATGATTTATTTCATCCTAATTTCATCTTGATTATATATAGTAAATTTTAGGAGCTTATTCCTTGGCTTTGCTCCACACTATTTTCAGGCTTTTTAGTTCAGCCACAACGGTAATACTACTAGCCTGACTTTATCGAACAAATGAGAATGAAACCTAATCCAAAATATCAAAAAGCTAGCTTTGTTCCTCGGTCGATAATACAAACTCTGGAAAAGCTAAAACAAGCACTAGAGCCAAATGCAGAGCATAAGGTTGTTGAAGAGTTTCGCGCTTCTCGTCAGAGAACAATTAGTTCTCTCCGTTATTTGTTAATTCTATTTATTGTTCCATTATTAGTGAATAATCTGTTTAAAACATTTGTAATTCAACCTTTGATTTATAAATACTGGAGCCAAGAAGCATCAGAAATTTTCTTAAATTCTTCTCAGGAAGAAAGAGCCTTAAGTGAATTGAAAAGATTTGAGCGAAAAATTCAATTTGAAGCACTGCTAGGAAAAGCTCCAGAACTTTCTTCAAATATTGTAGAACAGAAGGTCAAAGTTCAGGCTATTGCGTTATCCCAAAAATATAAAACTGAAAGTATTGATGCAGTTGCTAATATCTTTGCTGATATACTTTCATTATTGTCATTTATTATATTATGTGTATTTGGTAAGCAGCAGCTTACCACTATTCAATTTTTTAGTGCCGACTTAATGTATGGCTTAAGCGATTCCGCGAAAGCTTTTTTCATTATTCTTGCTACTGATATCTTTGTCGGCTATCACTCTACCTATGGTTGGGAAATAATTTTAGAAAACACCTCAAAGCATTTTGGTCTTCCAGAAAACAAAAGTCTGATTTCACTATTCATTGCTATTGTCCCAGTTGTCATGGATACAATTTTCAAATATTGGATTTTTCGCTACGTCAACCGCAGTTTTCCTTCAGCCGTGGCTACCTACCATAGCATGAATGAATAATTTTCCCAAACCAGCCAAAATTTCATCTTGATTTCATCGTGACCTGTCAAACTCATAATGTAAAGGTTCGTTCAATAAGCAAAAATATGTAGCTTATTTTACATAAAAATTACTTATAAATTCCAGATGAAGAAAACATTGATTTACACAAGTACAGTGTTTGCTCTTGCCACTACAGCTTTCATTTCCCTTAGTCATGCAAGTGCTAAGGAGACTAATATTGATAATGATTTGCAATATCCTGCTAATAGTTGGCGGCTTGTCAAACATACTTTTCGGTTAAACATCCCTCAAAATAACAACCCTCTTTCCCAACTTATTATTGAAACTCCATCTACTGTAGCAGTGAGTAATAACATTGATGTCTTCGATGCGAATGGTCAGAAAATTAATACTAATATTTCCGTCAATGGCAAACAGATTATTATAGATTTCCCTGAAAAGGTTATTTCTAACACTAAACTCTTAGTTAATTTTAATCAAGTTCAACAACCAGTGACAGGCCCAGCTTCTGTATACCGCTTTTCAGCTAAGGTTGTTGGTAGTGAGGTAGAGATTCCCGTTGGTGTAGCTCAATTCCCTACATTTTAATCCTTAAGTTTTGAAATTCATCAAAAATTTCATCTTGATTTCATTCCGACCTGTCAAACTGATCAATAAAGGTAGTATACCTTTTGAACTTCAAACGGTAAACAAGTCAACGGTAATATTTCTAACTTCCTTTAATTAACGTGTAAGCGTAGACTGACTTTTCATGGAAATTTTTGAAAATGTTGGTATTCCGAGGTGTAAAAGTGTAAAAACTTAAAACCTTTACACCTAATCTTTTTTTCACATTGTGAAAAGTAAGAAACGTAGAAAGTAGTTAAATTTAGTTTTACCAGATTGTTACGTATTGATTTATCACAGGTTCATTTTGATTTGCTGACATTAATGATTAAGTGAGGAGTAAACATGAAGAAAGTGTTAGTTTATGTTGCTATATCTACTTTAGCTGCTGCACTTTTAATTCCTGCCAACTATGCAAGTGCTAATGAAGAAGATGGTAATGTTCCTCATATTGATGGTAACTCTCAATTTCCTCAGACTCGCTGGTCGCGTGTTAGACATACTTTGCGAGTACACGTTCCCAAAAATAGCAAGAGTGTTTCGCAGTTAAAAATTGAAGTTCCAAATACTATCAGGTGGAGTGATAATACTAATGATGTTGTTATAAACGAAGATAATGGCAGAAAAATTAACACTAATGTTTCTGTAAATGGCAAAACTATATTACTAGCTTTTGCTGAACCAATTGTTCCTAATACTAAGCTAAAGATTGATATCAAGAATGTCAAACAACCATTTCTTGGTAATGGCCCCGTCTACCATCTATCTGCTAATCTTGTTGGCACTAATGCAGAAATACCTATAGGTGTAGCTAGATTTCGTATAAATCCTTAAACTTAGCGCTATTCAATCAATAAAGCTCCTGAAATTTAACTTATCTCTAAGTTAAATTTCAGGAGCTTTTGTGATTTTTTAACCCCATTTTTTTAAATATTATTAATCATTAATAATTTTAATTGTTGCATCTAATAACTATATTTTAAATTTTACTTAACATAAAAATATTTCATCTCTATTTCATCAATACCTTTCACAATTATAGATATAGAGGTAATTAACCGATTAACAAAACAAGGAGAATATTGATGAAAAAGCTGATTTACACATTTGCTTTTACCTTAGTTATTGCATCTTCAGTTCCTACTGCTTGGGCGAAAAATCCAAACGATGCTAAATTTTCCCATCTCGGAAATAGTGCTGCTGTTCCTAATGATGCCCGTACCATAGATGCTACTCATAAGTTTGATGTTCATGTCCAAGGTAAAGCTCTTTCAGAATTGGCGATTGATTTACCAGAGGGGGTAAGTATTGATAAAGGAATTGAAGTCCAAAATAAATTAGGTCAAAAAATTCCGACAACGGTTTCCATTAACAACAGAAAAGCTACAGTAGCTTTTTCGGAACCAGTAGCCCCTGGTACAAGCATATCAATTCGTATGAAAGGAGTTAATACTCCAGGTTATGAGGAAACTTGGCATTATCCAGTATCTGTCAAAAAGGTTGATATGAAAGAAGAAATTCCACTTGGTTTAGCCCGGATTCAGACTTACGGTGGCTAGGCTGAATAACTGCTGTTAATTTTAGCTGTGGCTGTTAACTAAATTAATCGGTAGCTATAGGGTGGGATGGTGGATCTTCCTTACCCTACATAATCTTGCCGGAGTTAGTTATGAAAAAGTCAATTTATGCGGGTGCAGCATTTTTTCTAATAGTAACTTCTTCATTTCCATCTGCTTGGGGAAGCGAAAACAAGGACAATTTCAAAGTCTCCTATATTGGTAATGGCGTAGCATTTCCTAGCACTGTTGGGTTTTCAGGTGCAACGCATGAGTTTCAGGTTCATGTTCAGGGACAATCTCTATCAGAACTGGCTATTGATTTACCCGATGGTGTAAGCATTAACAAGGGAATTGAGATTCAAAATCAATCTGGTAAGAAAATTGATGCTCAAGTTTCTGTAAATAACCAAACAGCTACAGTGATTTTCTCCCAATCTGTGGAACCGCAGACAACGCTCTTAGTTAAGGTGCAAGGTGTTAATACATCATTTCGTAACCACGTTTGGTTGTACCGAGTGTACGGCAAAATGCCTAATCTAACAGCACAAATTCCTCTTGGTACAGCTCGAATTCAAACTTACGGTCGTTAGGTACTCAAACTTGGCTTCCTAAGATTATTTCATCCATTAGTAGCATAAATTGCTTATTGTTTGAGGATTTTAGCTATGAAGATACCTGTCATCCGAACTGCATCTATTTTGGCAATTCCCTTGGGAATAGCTTTACTTCACGTATCGTTGGGTTCTGCTGCTTATGGAAATGCAGATACCTCAAAAACAGGAGTTTGTGAAAACATTCCCCCAGCAAGACCCACTGGTGGAGCTAGTTTAGCAAGACTACAAGCTTTACAAAAATGCTATAAAGGGCTTCCGCAAGGCACAGTACAACAATCCAGTAAAACAGGAGCCTGTGCAAATATCCTACCAGCAGAACCTACTGGCGGAGCAACTTCAGCAAGACTCCAAGCCTTGCAACGATGCTATGAGGAAATTTCGCCGCAAACCACCATTCTATCTAAATAGATAGTATGTGAGCCTGTAAATTTATTCTCTCGGCATGTCTTGCTAGAGGAGATAACTATGAGCAGGCTCCTAGTTTGGGTCTGTTTTTCTTTAATAGCGGTAAATGAACAACATCGCCGCCGTTCATGCGCTGGCATTCGCTTCAATACACAATTAGCTTTACAGTTCAATCCTTTATCTAATTCCCATGTACTTGCTGTTACCTCTCCAACCACATTTTTAAAGCTAATGCCGATCTACGTTGCTCCAATACGCGATTTTTTTAATCCCCAGTGGCTGAGTCCACTAGAGTTAGCCACTGTGTATAATTTAGTGTTTTGATGTTTGTTTAGATTGAACTGGGAAACTTGTTTCTCAAGTGGTTTTTACTCGTTAAATTTATTTGATTAAGTAAGTTGTAATTTCATCCTAATTTCATCATACTATGCTTTGATTTTTCTGAAAAATTGACTTGACAACTATCTAATACAATGCTCAATATACTTGCTAAGTTTGTTTTATTCAAAATTTGAAATTTCATCTTAATTTCATCTTCCTCTGAGAATCTAGTTATAGGGGTATGCCCTATCATTACTTATTACTTTTTGGTGTGAAGAGCAAACAGTCATGTCTAAGTTATTTTGGAAATGCCTACTAATTAGTCCTGGAGTTTTATTAGCCAACTTAGTTTTTTCAGGAGCAACAATAGCTGCTGAAATTCCTGTTCCGACTGAAGTTAAACAAGAAGCAAACTCTCTTCCAAAAGATTCTTCTTTAAGCCAAATTCAACAATACAGTGGTGAGATTGGCCAAGTCACATCCGTTTCGCAGTTTTCTGACGTACAACCAACAGATTGGGCATTCCAAGCTTTACAATCACTAGTTGAACGTTACGGTTGTATTGCTGGTTATCCCAATGCCACTTACCGAGGTAATCGTGCTTTAACTCGTTATGAATTTGCTGCTGGTTTGAATGCTTGTTTAGATAGAGTTAATGAACTGATTGCTACTGCTACTGCTGACTTAGTAACAAAAGAGGATTTGGCTACCCTACAGCGTCTGCAAGAAGAATTTTCTGCGGAACTAGCTACCCTGCGTGGTCGCGTAGATGCTTTAGAAGTACGCACTGCTGAGTTGGAAGCCAATCAGTTCTCGACTACCACCAAGTTAATTGGGGAAGCAATTTTTAACGTATCTAATGTTTTTGGTAGCGATCAAAGGGCAGTTCCTTCTGGTGTAGATCCAAGTACTGCTCCTGACCTAGATTCTAATACTATTCTAACTGACCGGGTTCGTCTGAGATTGGAATCAAGTTTTGTTGGTACAGACCTGTTGCAAATCCGCTTGCAATCCCGGAACATCACTCCCTATGACACAAATGTGACGGGTACTAACATGACCCGCCTCGGTTTTGACGGAAATCAGAACAATGAGACTGTCATCGATAAAATTAACTATGCTTTCAACCTGAGTAATGCAGTGCGGGTAAAAATTGATGCGGCAGGCGGTAACATATACGACAACATCAACAACTTCAACCCTGATCTTGCCAGTGATGGTAGGGGCGCTTTGTCTCGCTATGGTCGATTTAGCCCCATCTATCGCACTGGTTTCGGTGGTGCAGGTGCAACCATAACTTTGAATCCTACAGGAGCTTTCACTGCATCTGCGGCTTACATAGCTCGCACAGCTAGCAATCCTGGTTCAAATGGAGGTCTGACAAATGGTGCCTATACAGCCCTTGGTCAGGTAGCTTTCAGGCCTAGTGATGCATTTAATATTGGTCTTACCTACGCTCACAGCTATCAAAATAGTTTATCCAGTGTAAACATGTTTGAGGGTACAGGTAGTGTATACGCAGGTAATCCCTTCAATGGAGTTGCTACTACTGCCAACCATTACGGTATAGAAGCTACCTTCAAACCCAGTTCCAAGTTGACTATTGGTGGTTGGTACGGTTACAGCAACGCTGAAGCCAAGGGAAGTGGTACGGGTGTAAATCAAGGTGATGAAGCATCAATGAACTACTGGGCTGCAACCCTAGCCTTCAAAGACTTTGGTAAAGAAGGCAACTTGCTTGGCCTGATCTTTGGTCAACCACCTAAAGTAAGTGATAATGATGCATTCACTTCCGCCGCAAGAACTACTAGGCGTGAAGATAACGACACCTCTTACCACCTAGAGGCTCTGTACCGCCTACAGATCAACGATAATATTTCCGTCACTCCTGGTTTATTGGTTATCTTTAATCCAGAGCATAATAATAACAATGACACCATCTACGTTGGTACACTGCGTACCACTTTTGCTTTCTAAAACGGCTAACAGATAATGGTTAATATTTCTTAGCTATTAGCTATTAGGTATTCTCATTTGGAAAAATCTTAGCTCGCCTGCGGGCGGGCTTTTATATGGAAAAATGAGCAATTTATTGAGATTTATAATTTGATATAAATAAGGGTTGTTTTGTCTAGGGTGGTATATCAAAACTAATACTTATTTGTTAGTACATGAACGAAGTCAAAACCCTAGCTTTTTATTTGTGTATTGTGGTTGGGGTTAAGTGCAATTAGAGATTTTCTAAGCTGACTTAATATTTCATCTTGATTTCATCTTTACCTGTCAGAATAAAAAATAACTCGGTATATCTCTTGCAATTAGTTAGATTTGTTAACTTCTCTAACTGAGTATCACTCACACCAATTGAGCAATGGGATGTACTGAGTTTTTCTTATAGATTATCTACTGCCAAGGCGTAGCATCTGTTTATGATCTTAGATAACTTGCTTGTATACATGATTGAATAACTCAGAATTTCATCAACTTCTGTCAATCTATTTCTAAGGGATTACCCTGTTATTAACTATGCTGATTTTACAAAATTGCCACGAACCTCTAACTTTTCAATTTGATATGCGGGTACTGCTAGTCGAAGATGAGTCAGATTTGGGCGCTGCTATTAAGCGAACGCTGAAGCAACAAAAATATTTAGTTGACTGGGTAATGGATGGTAATGAAGCATGGGCATATTTAGAAAATAGTTCGGCACAATATACAGTGGCGATTTTAGATTGGATGCTCCCAGGATTTACTGGTTTGGAATTGTGTAAAAAGCTGCGTTTAAAAGGAAATTCTTTACCTGTCTTGATGCTCACAGCTAGAGATAGCATGGAAGATAAAGTTGCTGGCTTAGATGCGGGTGCTGATGATTACTTGGTGAAGCCTTTTGGAATGGCAGAATTACTGGCAAGGTTGCGGGCATTGCAGCGGCGTTATCCCCACTTACAACCTCAACAATTAACCGTTGGTAACTTTACTTTAGATTACAGCAATAGTACAGTTGTCGGTCAAAATACGACGGGGGAAAAACAGGAAATTTCTTTAACTAATAAAGAATTCCAACTGGTGGAATATTTGATGAAGCACCCCAATCAAATTGTTACCACCGAACAGATTCGCAATCAGCTTTGGGAAGTGAGTGCAGAACCTGCTAGCAATGTGGTAGCAGCACAAGTACGTTTGTTGCGTCGCAAACTAGCCTGCTTCGACTGCACCAACCCGATTGAAACTTTGCACGGTATGGGATATCGTCTTAATGTGACTAATGAATCAAAATAAACTGTTTCGAGGAACTCGTGTTCGTTTAGCTCTGTGGTATGCCCTCGTCATGGGTTCAATTTTAAGCGTTTGTGCTTTCGGTGTCTACAGAGCTGTTTTCCGTGCCCATGTGGTAGCCTTGGACAGTGAAATTGAGTCTGTAGCCGGAACACTCCATGACACTATTGAATTTAAGCTCAGGCAACCTGGGAGTTTGGAACCTGTTATACAGCAGCTATTCCCAAATATAAATCTATGTAGAGTTGANAGCAGCTGTACTCAACAGCAGTCAGATACTAAACGCCATTTTCTTGGTGTAGTTAACAAAGATCACTACTATGTGCGTTTTTTTGATATTTCAGGACGCTTGATTGCTACTACTGGCAATTATCCAGAAGGGCTATCTACTGTCTTCAGCAATGAAAAATGGTTATTTCTCAAAGACAGCAAAGGCAATGATTATCATCAAAATTCTTTAATACTACACACCCAAGATAATCGGGATTGGGGCTATATGCAAGTGGGGCGAAGTCTTGAAGAATTTAATCGTTATCTGGATAGTGTGAAATTAAGTTTAGGTTTGGGATTGCCGATCGCAATGGGTATGGTTGCAGTTGCTAGTTGGTGGCTATCAGGATTAGCTATGCAGCCAATTTATCAATCTTATCGACAAATTCAACAGTTTACAGCAGATGCAGCACACGAATTGCGAACGCCTTTAGCTGCAACAGGCGCAACGGTGGAATCAGCGCTTTTAATGTCGCAACTGGATGAAGAAGAAACGCGGGACATTCTGCGAACTATCCACCGTCAGAATCAGCGACTTATTACTTTGGTTGTAGATTTATTATTATTGGCTCGTTTAGATAGGCAACACTTGCCAGTACAACTAGAACAATGTTGTCTAAATGATATTGTCAGCGATTTAGTCGAGGAATTTGAAGCAATGGCAGCCGCGGCAGGCGTAATGCTGCAATCTAGCATCAAGGTAAATAAGCCAGTAAATATTGTCGGTGATAACGACCAGCTTTATCGTTTGGTTTCTAATTTAATTGTCAATGCAATTCAGTATACACCCAAAGGAGGGGAAGTTACGGTTTGCCTGGGTTGTAGCGACCATCATGCTGTGGTTAGGGTTCATGATACGGGTATTGGTATCCCAGAGAAGGAACTTCCGCGAATTTACGATCGCTTTTATCGCGTGAATAGCGATCGCTCTCGCAGCACTGGCGGTTCTGGATTAGGATTGGCGATCGCCTCTGCAATTGTTCAGGTACACCACGGTAGTTTGAATGTGCAAAGCGAATTAGGTAAAGGTAGTACTTTTACTATCGAACTACCGTTTAATGTTATCCACCTAAATAGCGATCGCTCTTTTTCGCCATTTAAATCGCTGTTTCGCCGCTTACGCCAATCTAAATAAAAGATTTCGTATTTAACCTATAGGTTTTCTATCTTTTGTTACTACCCCTGCTTTTAGAGTGTAGTCATTTTTTGCTGTGTGATGTGAGTTATAGGAGTTTAAATAATATATGTCAAAGTATCGTTATCTAGTAGTTGCAGGTATCGGTTGTGTATTTACCTTAAGTAATTTTGCTGCTAGTTCAGCTCAACCTGTACGTGCTTTGACTCAGCCTCAGAGTAGTCAAACAGAAAAAGTTCCTTCTCAAGCTGACTCATCACCAACTGCTCAGTCTGCATCTCCCACTCCGACTTTACTCGATAACCTCAACCCTAATCCCAATTCTCTCCAGTTTCCTACCAAACCAGAAGATGTCAAAATTCAGATAACTCAGCCAATCACTCTGCAACAAGCTTTGGAACTGGCACGGCGGAATAATCGGGAGCTACAAGTATCAATACTGACTTCAGAACGAAGTCGTGCATCTCTACGTGAAGCACAAGCTGCTTTGTATCCCAATGTTAGTTTAAACACTGACATTTCTCGTCAACAATCTGCTAGCGGTCAGCTTTCTACTGAACTGCGTTCTAGAAGTGGGATACCTTCTACAGAACAAGCTCCAAGTACAAACTTTTCTGGAGCGGCACAACTGAGTTATAACATTTACACCTCTGGCTCCAAGTCGGCTCGCATCAGAGCAACTGAGGAACAATTACGTTTTGATGAGTTGGATGTAGAGCGTTTGTCACAGGAAATTCGGCTGAATGTTGCCACTGAATATTACAATTTACAACAAACAGATGAACAAGTACGAATTAATCGTGCTGCTGTAGAAAATGCCCAACGAAGTTTAAAGGATGCTCAAGCATTAGAAAGGGCTGGAGTTGGTACGAGATTTGATGTTCTTCGTTCTCAGGTAAACTTAGCAAATGCTCAACAAGAGCTAACTAATGCTATTAGTCAACAGCAAATTGCTGCAAGGCGGTTGGCGACGCGGTTGAATTTACCACAATCTGTAAACATCAGTGCAGCAGACTCCGTGAAATTGGCGGGTTTGTGGAATCAGACACAAGAAGAAAGTATTGTGCTTGCTTTTCAAAATCGTGCAGAACTTCAACAACAGTTAGTACAACGCAATATTAGTGAACAACAGCGACGTTTGGCGCTTTCTGAGGTTCGTCCCCAAGTTAGTTTGGTTGCTAGTTACAACTTGTTGGACGCTTTTAATGATAGTGTTGGCATTACAGATGGCTATTCACTGGGAGTTAGAGCCAACTGGAATTTATTTGATGGTGGAGCAGCTAAGGCTAGGGCTGCTCAACAGAAAGCCAACATTGCTATTGCCGAAACTCGTTTTGCAGAGCAACGCAATCAGATTCGCTTTCAGGTGGAACAGGCTTATACTAGTTTGCAATCTAATTTAAGTAATGTTCAGACTGCTACCGTTGCTCTAGAACAGGCTCAAGAGGCTTTACGTTTAGCAAGGCTGAGGTTTCAAGCTGGTGTAGGTACTCAAACAGATGTTATTGTTTCTGAAACTGAGCTTACAAGGGCTGAGGGTAATCGGGTTACGGCTATTTTGGATTACAATCGTGCTTTAGCTAATTTGCAACGTGCTGTTAGTGCTAGTTTTTCTACAGCTACATCACAACCGTAAGATATTACGTAGACAACAGACAGTTAATTTAACTCTTTCCAGCTATTGCCTTCATTCTGCGATTGAAAGACAGTATTGTTCTCATTCACTGCATATAATATGTGGGGAGTGTTGGGAGCGATCGCTAGTTTCACAACTACACCATTAGTTTCAGTCCAAAGTTTCTCCCACGTTTTACCACCATCACTACTGCGATAAACACCGGGTGCTGACTTGAGAAAACGATACCCATACATTACAGTGCTGTTACCCTCTTTTTGCAGAGCTAGACTGGCAATAGGAGCTTCCTGTGTATTAGCTACTAACGTCCAGTCATTGCCGCTGTTAGTGCTTTCATACATTCCCGAACGGGTAGTTGCAAACAAATGCTCAGGGTTACGGGGTTCAACCACAAGGTTAAAAGGAGTATCGCCTAATCCAGTCATGCGGACTTTGACCCAAGTTTTGCCACCATCAGTAGAAGTATGCAGCCCTTGCGCCCCAGAAGCAGGCCATCCATAAAAAACGTTGGGGTTACTCGGTGCGATCGCTATTGCATGAAAATCTACCCCAGGCATGGAAATCTGTTTCCAATCTTGCCCTTGATTCTCACTTATCTGGAATCCTAGATTACCTCCTGTGTGTGGATGTCCGCTGGAATAAAAGCGAGCGCTGTTAATTGGATCGGCAGTAAAGCCCATATAATCAGCTCGCTCTTTTCCCATCCAAAACCATTCCCCAGTTTCAGAACGTTGCAACAGTCCGTTATGACTTGCAACATAAATAATGTTGGGATTATCTCGATTCACAGTCAAACCATGAACGTGATTATTTGCTTGCCAATTGCCCGCTTTCTCTAGGGAAACATTTACAGCCTTTAGTTGAGATTGATTGGTTGATTGGTTGGCAGAGAGTGGCTGGTTGGTTGACTGATTGCTAGTAGGTGGCTTGATAGAACGACCGAACCACACCCCCAAGCCTCCGCCCAAAAAGAAGGAAACTCCTATGGGCAAAGCACAGCAAGCCACCATAGCAATTCCCATCCATTTCATCATGTTGTGGTCTTTTGAGTCAGGCTGACTCATAATTGTGTTTCTCCTGAGTAAGTTTTCTGCTGTAGTAAAGCTGTTGACCTATGATGAAACGCAAAAGCAAGTGCGATTTGAGCTTCTGGATAAAAGGAACGAGTCCGATAGCCATCCTGGTTTAGCTTAAGTTCCTTAGCCAAACCATAAGATGGCTTCCTTAGCAATGAGTTCATTAGCCTTTTTCGGCCAGACTTCTCTAAATATTTCTAGTTTTTTCTGACATTTCAAATTCAAATGTGTTTCTCGCTGAGGGATTTATCAAGCCCTATTTTGACGGACTGTTTTGGTTATTCATCATTCCCGGCATATTGTTCATCATTCCTGGCATCTTATTCATCATTGCTTGGCAACACTTACATCCCGTTTGGTTTGGCTGCTGTGGCGTTTGATTCGTTGGGGCTGTTCTTTGACTGGTCAGCACTTGAATTAGTTTTGCTTCGTTTATAGCCCTGGCGGATTGATTCGGTGTCACAGTTCCCTTGGGAGTGTTGGCAAAGGAAGCAGTAGTGGTTAACGTAAGCAATGCAAAACTAGCTACGGCTCCGCTCAATACTGTCTTAACGCCTGTACTAATGTTCATTTTGTACTCTCCATTATTCTGTTAATTTAGTAGTTTTTGAGAAACTAAGGCCATTCTAAAGTCTCTATTCGGGTATAGAGTCAAGTCATAAATTTACTAGTCTCGGAAATTGTGAACAGGTATATCAGAGCAAGCAACTTCCTCGATCAAGCTACAAAGCTCTTTATTACAGGGATTATCCAAAGGTCGGTTTTCCCAACGCTGTTGATATGCCTCTAGCTCATCCTTCAGTTCTTTCATGCGATAAATCTGCTCCTCAAGATGAGCAATTTTCTGTTTGAGTAAGTCCCGAACTAGGGGACAAGCAGGGTCGCCTTGGGAACGAATGCCTAGCACTTGTTGAATTTCAGACAGGGAAAACTGTAAAGATTGGGCTTTTTTGATAAATTGCAGCCTGTTGATTGCCTCGCAGTCGTAATAACGGTAGCCACTTTCACTTCTTTCAACTGGTTTTATCAAGCCTAAGCCTTCGTAATACCGAATTGTTCCCACTGCCACATCAGTTTGCTTCGCCAGCTCACCAATTTTCAGCAGCTTTTTTGGGGATGATACTTCACAGCAAACTTGTTTCACGACAGCAATCATAGTTATTTACTACTATGTGTTGTTATAACTTTAAAGTCTATAGTCGGCTAGAGAGTCAAGTGATAATTGTCAATTTTTGTGTAAAGTTTAATTACAATACTTGTGGGCAAAAATATTAGCTTAAAACTTGATGAGCCAGGGTTACAAATTTGAGGAGATGATATGTCCAAATGATTTGAATTGAGGTTATTTGGAAAATAATATTTACCTATGGGGTTGACTCTATAGTCAGCTAGAGGATTCAGAATGAATGAGTCAAAAGAATTTTGGTGGACACCATGACAAAACGTCAAATTGAGATTTTTACGGCTGACTGTCCTCTTTGTGATGAGACAGTGCAAATGGTGCAAGAACTGACTTGTCCTGACTGTGAAGTATCGGTCTATAACCTGCGACATGAGCAGGAGAAAGCCCAGCAGTATGGAGTAAATGCAGTGCCAGCGATCGCAATCAATGGAAAACTTGTCTTAACTGGTAAACCGAATCTAGAACAGTTGCGAGCAGTTGGTGTAGGTCAACCCCTAAATTAGAAGTAGTAAGAAGGAGGAATTTACCACCCAAATGGGTGGTAAATTCGCATAGCATACTGTGCATATACAAAGTTAGAAGCACGGGAGTTCGGCACTTCTCGTTTTACTAATAAAACATCAGCTAAATTAAACAGCATTTATCCAAAAATCAGCTGTGACGATTTTGCCATTGCGATTAAACTGACCCCAGAGCTTATACTTTCCTGGTTGAGGAAAGCTAGTCATAAAATGAACCTGTCCAGCAGGAGCATCTTTTAGTGCGTGAGCATGAATGTAATCTGCTGCTGTTAATGAGGTTGACTGTCGCAGGATAACTAAATGTCCTCTTTCTCCTAAGTATGGCTGCAAGTCTGTAAGCGGTTGATTGTTAGAAGCATCTTGTAATTCAAACATTAAACTGACTTCTTTACCCGCTTTCACAGTAGGTTCAGAAACAGCAAGATTGACTTTAATATCATTGAACGTTTTACTGCGATTTAGGTCAATTTCTGGAGCAGCAATACTGTTTCCAGAAACTTGTGTTTTCAATACTGAGACTTGTTCTGTTTGACCAGCAGGTTTATAGTCACTAAAAAATGTGTAATTGCCTGCTTGCGGAAAACGGGCTGCAACTTCAAACTGCCCATTTTCTTTATATGTGGGATGAAGATGACTAAAAAACTGAAGATCATCGCTGACAAGAATGAGGTGCATTAGCTTTTCTTGGAAAGTGTCAAAGTTAGCGATCGCTTTCCCATCGGAATCTTGAACGCCAATCACTATTGGAATATTTTTATTAGAGGTAATGTTACTGGTAACTTTGAGTTTTGCCTGAGCAAATGCTTTCTTCTTATCACCCGCGCCACTTGTTGAATGTTCTCTGTGATGGCTCCCACTCATTGAACGCTCCTCATGCTGATGTGTGGTAGCAGATATTGGTTTCCCTTCGTCTCTAGGTAATAAGGAGCAACTTTGAGCCAGTATCAAAGTAGTAGTTATAGCAATTGCATTCATAAATCGATTCATTGATTTTGCTCTATTTTTTAATAATTGAAGTTATTCAAAAGTCTCAATTCATCTGGTGAGTCAAGATGGCAAACATTAAAACCACAATCTTTATTTGCCAAGGTGCTAAGATTAAACTGACAATTAGGCAACCAACTGTAAATAAACTTGTTAGTTCCGCCATATCGTCAGTAGAATTTTTCAAGAGATAACTAACTCCTAGACCAATCGTTAGTGGGAACAGAAAAAGCAAGCCCATATAAGTCACATCTCTTGCTCAAAGCAGAAGGACTTTTCTGAAATGAATATTATACTATCAGCAATTAGCATTTGACTAATTGCTGATAGTATAAAAAACTCAAAAGCCTAAACAGATGGATAGCCGATAGCAGCTATTAGTTCTTTAATTTTTGTTTTAGATGTTTGAGTTTCTATACTGACAAGTTTTGTGTTTGGATCTGCTTGCACTATGGCTGTAGAATCAATTGATTGAATTGCTTTGGTAATAGTATTCGCGCAAGCAGAACAAGCCAGTTTGGGAACCGTTAGTTGCAGTGTCATAGTGTTAAATTCCTTATTAGGAATAACTAATTTTCTGAAAACCATTGAGTAAATATACGATTAATCTACTCAACTAAAATTAGTTTAAGTTCTCCAGCTTACGGGAGAGTCAATAGGTAAAATCAAAAAATAACTAATTTATTTATAAATGACTAATTTAATTAGTAAAAATCAGCACATTAAGTTCATCCGTTGATGTGCTGATAAAAAATTAAATAAACAGCTTGATTGTTTAATTTTTTTCAATAATAGGACAAATTGTTTGTTCAGGATTTTCAGGTATTGTTTCCCAACCAGAAACTAGTCCTGATAATTCTTGCCTCAGAATGAGTAATTGCTGAATTTGTTCATCAATAGCTGTTATCTTATCTTGCAGTTTAGCTTTTATATGTACGCAGGGTAATTCACCTCCGTCGTGAACATTCAAAAAATCCTTAATTTCTGATAAGGTCAATCCCAGACTTTGGGCACGTTTGATAAAGTGCAAGCGAGCCAAAACATCAGAGTTAAATAATCTAAATCCACCCTCGGTTCTCCCTAATGATCTGAGTAGACCTAGCTCCTCATAATAGCGAATAGTTTTAATTGGTACACCGCTAGACTTGGCAACATTACCAATGAGTTTTGGCGCTTCTTGGACTAACATACTTAGCTGCTTTCATGCTAGATAAATTTATTTACCTTATCTTAAACTCTCCAGTCAACTGGAGAGTCAAGTGGGAACAGAATCATCTTGCTAATTATTTGCTACTTGATTATGTGGCAGGCTTTACTTCCATAACACCACGATACATTTTCATACCGCAGGTGAACTGATATTCACCAGGATACTTAGGAGTAAATTCCACTGAAGTGGTTTGGTTAGGAGCAAGGTCAACGGCTAAGTCAAAGTCCGGTATAAGCAATTTATCAAAGCACTTGCTCAGATTGTGACGTTGGAAGTCCAATCTTACTGGTTGTCCCGCCTCTACAATTACTCGTTCCGGTTTGTAACCCTTTTCAACCGTAACAATCGCTTC
Source organism: Nostoc sp. GT001 (assembly GCF_030382115.1). Classification (NCBI taxonomy): domain Bacteria; kingdom Bacillati; phylum Cyanobacteriota; class Cyanophyceae; order Nostocales; family Nostocaceae; genus Nostoc; species Nostoc sp. GT001. Next base: position 174,998 of record NZ_JAUDRJ010000002.1, on the reverse strand, counting down.
TTGAGTACCTTCTGGTGTTTTCACTGCCTTTGTTGCTGACTCTGTAGGCAAAGAAAGCTCTGGTTGGATCTGGTGAGTAGATTGAGAAGTAGTTACTGGGGTTGCTTTTACAGTCGAGTCAGTAGGTTGAACTTCTATAACTCCTCGGAACATATTCATACCACAGGTGAAGGTATAAATACCTGGTTTGTCTGGCGTGAACCCAATTGATGTAACCTCGTTGAGTGGTAGGTTTTTGGCGATATGGAAATCAGGTAGCCGTATTTCTTCAAGACAACTACTAGGGTCACGGCGTAGGAAGTTAAGGCGAACTCTTTGACCTGCATTGACTAGAATTCGACTAGGTTCGTAGCCTCCATCTACAGTAATATCAATTTCTTGAATACCATCATGGGCTTCAGCTTTTTGGGACTTTGATTTACTTAGGAGAAACCACCAAATTTCTAATCCGATTAACCCCAAGCCGACTGTTGTAACTGCACCTTTTACCGAGAATGGTTGCTCAATACGGCGGAACTGAGTTGTCTTTGATCGCTCGGTAGTTGGCATTTCATGATTCATCTGTGCAACTACTTGATCTGAAGCAACACTGAATGCCAATCCCAAGCTTGCTATACTGCCAATAATTACTTTACTCAACATTTGCTACCTCCTTATACTACTGCTTTAGCTTGAAATTTCCGCAGACGTAGGGCATTTGTCACAACTGAAACCGAACTAAATGCCATTGCTGCACCTGCAATGATGGGGTTAAGCAACCAACCGAAGATAGGGAAGAGAATACCAGCGGCGATTGGAATGCCAGCAACGTTGTAAATGAAAGCAAAAAATAAGTTTTGCTGGATGTTACGAATCGTAGCGCGGCTGAGTTGAATGGCAGTGACAATGCTTCGCAAGTCACCGGAGATGAGTGTGATGTCACTAGCTGCGATCGCTACATCTGTACCAGTGCCAATTGCCATTCCTACATCGGCTTGGGCTAGGGCTGGTGCATCATTAATACCATCACCAACCATAGCCACAATCTTTCCTTCTGATTGTAGTTTCTGCACTGTAGCGGCTTTTTGGTCAGGGCGAACTTCTGCCAAAACACGCTTGATACCAACTTCACGGGCAATGGTTTCTGCGGTGCGACGATTATCACCTGTGAGCATCACCACCTCTAAACCTAGTTTTTGCAAAGCGCGAACTGCCTGTATGGAGGTAGGTTTGATGGCATCAGAAATCCCCATTAATCCCTGAATTTGCCCGTCAACTGCAATCCAAATCGCAGTTTTGCCTAGATATTCCAAACGCTCTTTATCTTGTTGTAAGGCTTGGGTGTTGATGCCTAATTCTGACATCCAGCGTTGCGTACCAATTTGCACAAGATGACCAGAAACTATACCTTGTACACCACTGCCTGCGATCGCTTCAAACTCTCTGATATCTGCTAACGCCACTTCTTGAGATTGGGCGTATCTCACAACCGCTTCTGCCAATGGATGTTCGGAATTGCGTTCCACAGATGCCGTAAGTTGCACCAACCTGATTTCGTTACTATTAGCAGTACCATTGACGGTGACAAAATCGGTGACTGTTGGTTTACCCTGAGTGATTGTTCCAGTTTTATCTAGCACGATTGTTTGGATTTTATGTGCTAGTTCCAAGCTTTCGGCACCTTTAATCAAAATGCCATTTTCTGCACCTTTACCCGTTCCTACCATTACAGATGTTGGTGTAGCTAAACCCAGCGCACAAGGACAGGCGATAATTAGTACCCCAACAGTGGTAATCAGCGCTAAAGTAACGTTGCCTGTAAAATTAAACCAAATAATGAAAGTGAGTAGAGCGATCGCAATCACCGCAGGTACAAACCATCCAGTTACTTGGTCTGCTAATCTCTGAATTGGGGCTTTGGAACCCTGTGCTTGCTGCACTAATTGGACAATCTGCGCCAGCACAGTATCACTTCCGACTCGTGTCGCCCGAAACTTGAAACTCCCAGTTTTGTTAATGGTAGCTCCAATCACTTCATCGCCTGGTTGCTTTTTGACAGCCACACTTTCTCCTGTCACCATCCCTTCATCAATTGTGGATGCTCCCTCAATCACTTCCCCGTCAACAGGAATTTTCTCGCCAGGGCGAACCAGTATCACATCTCCAATAATTACTTCTTCAATTGGGACATCTACTTCTCGTCCATTGCGAATCAAACGCGCTGTTTTAGCTTGTAACCCAATTAGCTTACGGATAGCTTCTGAAGTTTGTCCTTTAGCGCGATTTTCAAATAGTCTTCCTAGCAAAATCAGGGTAATGACGACAGCAGCAGTTTCATAATATACATCTGGCATTAACCCCTGATTAATGAAAAAGCTGGGGAATAAGGTGGGAAATAGCGAATAAAAATACGCTGCACTTGTACCCAAAGCAATTAGGGTATCCATTGTGGCAGCATGGCGTTTTAAAGCTTTCCAACCATTGATGTAGAAGGAGTAACCACACCAAAACTGTACTGGGGTAGTTAGAATTAGCTGTACCCAAGGATTGTGCAACCATATAGGGATAAAGGGTAAGTGCAACCCTGTCATCATGGGCAGTGAACCTATGACCAACACAGTGCTAATAATGCCTCCTACCGCCACCTTTCGCATTAAATCGCGGGATTCTCTTAAGCGATGTCTTTTTTCAGCATCATCTTCTCCCGCCATTAGGTTTTGTTCTTGGAGCGGGTAGGCGGAATAACCTGCTACATCTACCGCCTCTTGAATAGCTTCTAAATCAGTTCGTCTAGGGTCATATTTAACTGTTGCCTGTTCTGCTCCAAAATTCACTATACATTCATTGACACCGGGGACAGAATTAATCGCATCTTCAATGCTGTTGGCACAAGAGGCACAACTCATGCCGCGCAGTTTGAGTGTGGTATTCTCCATCTGACTACTCCAATGACTAAATGGCGCTAACTAATTTCATCTTGAATGCTCCACTACACTGGAGAGTCAAGAGTCGTGCTGAAATTTTTTTTTAAGCGCATATTGATGCAGCATTATCAATGCTTACACTTAGAGATGTAGATGGTGAATATGTGGCTCAAATTGCTATCAATACCAGCAGCGAAATAAAGGCAAATACTAATGGAACCAGCTGACTGCCGCATTTCCAAGCCACTTTGTGACAATAATATCTACACGGCAGCCAGATATTGCAATGACTTATGCAGTTGCCATTGCCATTTGCCGACAAGAATCCGCGCAGCGACGGCACATTTGAGCGCAGGCTTTCATTTGAGCATCATCACCCATGCCATCGCACTCATCTGCACACCGTTGACACAATTCAGCACAAACGCCGCAGGTACGAGAATGTAAGTCAGAAGCTCGAAGCATGAAATTAGCACTTGTGTTGCAAATTTCAGCGCAGTCTAGTAGTAGCCGAATATGAGCAGGCTCGGCGTGATGACCACCCTTTTGTAGGCAGTAGGTAACGGTATTTAAACAGATACTGTGGCAGTCTAAGCAATTTTGAATACACTGTTGCATCTGTTCGTTCACTTGACTCAAGGTGAGTTCTTGTATAGCCATTTCTTCACCCTCTTGAAATTTTTTGGATTTACTAAAGGCGTTATTGCCTTTGGACTCACCTTAAAGATTTGCGGGTGCGATTGCGTCATTCCAATGAGGTAATAAATATTTCTACCTACTGAGGTATAGGGATTTCATGCAGATTTCATATTGATATGCACTCTTACATTTCTACAACTAGCACTAACCCTTGATTTCATCCTGATTTCATATTTGGCTGTCAAACTATATAGTAAGTGCCGCAGTCGCTTTGTGAATAACTAGCTATCTGGACAACTTTATTACCCAAGCAAAAGATAGATCACCTAAATGATTAATTCTCCAGCTAGCTAGAGATTTTAGAATTGAATCAGGAAATTATCTTAGATCATCCCTATGCAACTCCTTACTCTGAAAAACAGCTTTTTGACATTTGGTTTAGTAGCGATCGCTTCTTTTTCCAGCAGCGTTTTGACAGCCTGTTCTACGCCCACTTCCCAAAACCAAAGCCAAGCACCAAACCCTACTAACACTGCTATCGATACTAGCGATAAGCAACCGATGAACCATGACGGCATGATGAATCAGGGTAGTGGCATGATGAACCACAGCATGGCAATGGATTTAGGCCCTGCCGATGCTAACTACGATTTGCGCTTTATTGATGCGATGATTCCGCATCATCAGGGAGCAACGGTAATGGCGAATGTTGCACAGCAGAAATCGCAACGCCCTGAGATCAAAAAGTTAGCAGACGAAATTATCAAATCACAAAACCAAGAAATTACGCAGATGAAACAGTGGCGTAAAGCTTGGTATCCAAAAGCGGGAGATAAACCAATGGCTTATGATACCAAAATGGGTCACATGATGGAGATGTCACCTGAGCAAATGCAGTCCATGATGATGAACATGGATTTGGGTGCAGCTGATGCAGAATTTGACCTGCGCTTTATTAACGCGATGATTCCTCACCATGAATCAGCTGTAGTTATGGCGAAAGATGCCTTGCAAAAGTCTCAACGTCCAGAAATTAAGAACTTGGCTCAAGCCATTATCAAAGCCCAAGAAACCGAGATTAACCAAATGAAACAGTGGCGCAAAGCTTGGTATAACAAGTAGTTTCAAGTTTCAATGTATATTGATAAACGGGTGCAAAGTTTGCCGACGCAATTGAGAATTCTGGATGTCAAAGAAAGCTAGTTTCTCAGTTTTAAATGGCAAAGTACCAAAAGCAGTTTTTGAGCAATGATGGTTGCTACAGGAACATCACAGCTATAACTAATAAACACTACACTCCTTCAAGAAAACAGCAGAGTGATGAAAATGGTCTTGGCAAGGCAATTTTCTAGCTTTGAGAAATATGCCCCCTCCCCCCATTTCTGTTAAAATCTTGATATAAAAGACTTGTGTAACTATGCCCCCTGATAAATGAATACCTTGACATTTTTCCGCAGCTTGAGAAATCCGGTATTTGCAAGGCTGTACACTGCTCAGACCACTAGTTTATTGGGCGATGCACTTACTTGGGTGGGTTTAGCCCTTCTGGCCTTTGAGTTAGCTGGAAAAAATGCTGCGGTTGTGCTTTCAGTAGCTTTGACTCTGCGTGTCACTGCTTTTGTATTGCTGTCTCCCCTTGCAGGTGCGATCGCAGACCGACTCGACCGCAAGAAAATCATGGTTGTTACCCACATATTCAGAATGTTAATTGTGGGTATGTTGCCTTTTGTGACGCAGATTTGGCAAGTTTACGTATTAATATTTGCACTCAACGTCTTTAATGCTTTCTTCACCCCAACTTACCAAGCCACGATTCCATTAGTCACGAGTGAGAATGACTATGCAGGCGCGATTGCTCTTTCGGCTGCTACTTTTCAATTACTTGGTGTACTTGGCCCTGGTATCGCTGGGAGTGTCGCCGCCTTCATTGGTGCGAGACAAGTTTTCTTTTTGGATGCTCTCAGCTTTGCGATCGCGGCAGTCTTAATCTTCACCCTACCAGGTCGCCTCGTCGTTGCACAAAATCAACAGCCTTCCAGGACAACACGCCGAACATGGGGAGACATTAAAGACGGTACAACTCGCCTGCTTACAGATGCACCTATCCGTTACGCGCTAGGGATGCAGTTAGTCGCATCAATTGCCGGAGCGCAGATATTAGTAAATACTGTTGGCTATGTTCAAGGTACACTCAAATTGGGAGAAGTGCAGTATGGATGGGTGATGGCGGCTTTTGGGATTGGTGCAACCCTGTGTGCAGTTGCGGTTGGTACGTTCAATAGAAGTTTGCCACGTACAACGTTTGTTTTGATTGGTGCAATTTTGATCACATTGGCTTTGTTGCCCGCTAACTACGCAAATTTAGCACCACTGATGCTGTTATGGTTTGTGGCGGGTGCAGGGCAAAGTTTAGTAAACTTACCCACCCAGACATTAATTGCAGACCGCATCCGAGCTGGTGTACAAGGACGAGTTTATGGCGCACACTTTGCCTGGAGTCATCTTTGGTGGGCAATCTCCTACCCTCTTGTAGGTTGGTTGGGAAGTAACTTTGCTGAACGTGAGTTTCTTTACGGTAGTTTAATTGGCTTCATGCTGCTAGTAGTACAAATTACCCTCTCACCTCAGGAGCATGAAGGAGAGCGATTTTTTTCGGGGGAGATGGGACTGGCAATACGGTAAGATGACGCAATGTCAGATTCTGAGCAACTTGTCATCTACCAGCTTCATATTTTTATCCTGGGCATCAGCCCCATGATTTGGCGTAGAGTCAAAATCCGCAGCGACAGCACGATCGCCGATTTGCACTACATCATCCAGATAGTAATGGGATGGACTGATTCCCACTTACATCGTTTCATAATCCACGGTAAGCATTACGGGATTGCTCAAATTGGGGGAATGTGGTTTTCTGACGATCCTAAAGTTGTCAAACTATCAGATTTTGGCTGGCGAGGTAGAGAGCGTTTTTTATACGAATATGATTTCGGTGATAACTGGCAACATCAAATTAGAGTCGAAGCAATTCTCACTCCAGAATCAAATTGCTTTTATCCAGTGTGCATTAGTGGTAAACGCGCTTGCCCTCCAGAAGACTGTGGTGACTCGTGGGAGTTCATGGCACAAAAGCAGGAATACTCATTAAGATACATAGCTTCTCGGTGCAGTGAAATTCTGGAAGAAGGTGATATCCCTGGCAATATTGAAGAGATGTACGAACTACGCCAATGGTTAATGGTTAACCATTTTGACCACCAAAAAGTTAACCAACGTTTACAGCAATACGCGGCTGGGGATAAAGAGATGTTATTTGAACAGGAAATAGTGTGAAAGTCAAAATCCAAATAGTCGTGGAGTCAGATAATGGAGATTCCCAAGTTGTGCAAGAAATTATGCAGATTGAACGCGGTGCTTTACAGCCAGAAAACTTGGGACTAAAACTAGCGGAAGCCAAAACATTACTACAAAACCTCCAACACACCCTAGCCGAGCAACAAGTAGCAGAGTATTCTCAACAACAGGAGTTATGTTTGCACTGTACCAAGAAACTGTTGCATAAAGACAAACGTACAATTGTATACCGCACATTGTTTGGCAAGTTGCATCTCCAATCCCATCGACTATTTCACTGCCCGTGCCAGAAACAAGCAACCCGTAGCTTTAACCCAGTAGCCAACTTACTACCAGAACGCACTTCCAGAGAACTATTGTATCTGGAATCCAAGTTTGGGTCTTTGATGTCTTACGGACTCTCTGTGAAACTATTGCAGGAAGTACTACCAATAGAAGGTGAAATAAATACTACAGCAATACGGAATAACTTACACACAATTGGTCAACGCTTAGAAGACGAGTTGGGTGAAGAAAAAGGAGGATACATTAAAGGCTGTCCAAGAGATTGGGAAGAATTGCCCCGACCTGATTTACCCTTGGTGCTGGGAATGGATGGCGGATATGTTCGTTCCTACGACAAAAAATCGCTCTCTAAAGGTAACTTTGAAGTTATTGTGGGTAAGAGTATAAAAGCAGATGGTACATCTAAGCGGTTTGGGGGAGTTTATTGCTACGATACCAAACCCCAACGTCGGATCTTCGAGGTGTTGACTTCTCTTGGAATGCAGATGAATCAGCAGGTAACTTTCTTGTCAGACGGTGATGAGAAGATACGCGAACTACAGTTTTATCTCAATCCCAACGCAGAATATTTACTGGATTGGTTTCACATCACTATGCGGCTGACAGTGATGACTCAAACAGCAAAAGGACTTAGCAAAAAAGATACCGAATTAGATACAGACATACCCAAGGAGCTAGAACGGATTAAGTGGTATCTGTGGCATGGAAATGTGTTCAGAGCATTGCAACTGGTAAAAGACCTTGTGGACGACCTAGAAATCGTAATTTTTGATGGCAATAGCCCGCTAGAGGTAAAAAAACTGTTTAAAATGGTGCGGGAGTTTGAGAGCTATATTTCAAACAATGGGTCTTATATTCCCAATTATGGAGAACGTTGGCGAAACGGCGAAGCCATTGCTACTGGATTCGTGGAATCGACGGTTAATCAAGTCATTAGCAAGCGGTTTGTCAAAAAACAGCAGATGCGGTGGACTCCTAAAGGTGTTCATCTTCTGCTCCAGGTCAGAATTTTGCTTCTCAATGAAGAGTTAGAGAGCAAATTCCAGCAATGGTATCCTGGTTTTAGAGTAGATAGCAAGCCTTCCCAAGAAATACCTCATGTCGCTTAAATTCTCAGTATAAAAAGTAATTTAAATTACTTTTAAGTGACAATTCTCTGTAAAATGCTGGTCTGTTTTTATGTCTATGTGCAAATCCAACTTTAGAGCGTAAGTTGGTAAAATTAGCTCATATACCCCAAGGTTTTCAGGGGGTTGAGTTATGACAGCACAAACCGTCCAACCATCGAAAGTTGGTAAAACCGAAAAACAAGAGCGTCAATCGCCTAACTTTCGCAAATATTCCGAGGTCAGAACTAGGGAGTATTTGTTACCAGAAGAAGTCTCTGCAATGCGGTCAGCTATCAAAAAATTCAAGGGTCGCCACGCTCACCGAGATTCAACCCTAATTCTGTTGATCTACCGTCACGGATTGCGAGTGGCAGAGGTGGCATCTTTGCGATGGGAGCAAATAGATTGGAATGGTGGCACAATTTACGTGAAGCGAGTCAAAAAAGGAACACCCTCGGTTCAACCACTTTCCGGTTTGGAGATTCGCTCTCTCCGTCATCTGCAACGAGATTATCCTGCTAGTCCCTATATTTTCCAGTCTTCTCGACTTGGCCCGTTGGCACATGATACGATCGCCGGCATTGTTGAGCAGGCTGGTGAATTAGCTGGTTTGCCTTTCCCTATTCATGCTCATATGCTGCGGCATGGAACAGGTTATTATCTGGCGAATCGAGGGATTGATACCCGAACAATTCAGAGTTATTTGGGGCATAAAAATATTCAGCATACTGTTCGTTACACCGAACTTGCATCTACCAAGTTTCAGGGGCTTTGGGATGATTAATGTTTAAACCCCTTGATTAATTCTTGCCCATCTCCCCCGAAAAAAATCGCTCTCCATGAACACGAACATCTCCACTATCCTAGTGTGCATGAACATAAACACATCCACGATGAATACCATCAGCATAACCACGATGAGGGGATAGCTATAGGCGAACCTCACAACCATCTTCACGAACACACGATGATTATCTATCACAACCATCCTCACAAGAGAGATATTCACCATCGCCATAGTCACTAAATTGCTGTTACTACAACTGCACGAATTCGTATTAAAAGAAATGAGTACATATCAAAGAATGTCAAAAGGACTGGGAGAAACTACTCAGACTTAATAAATCAGTTGTAATAGAATTAAATGGCGGATATTTCTGTTTTCAAAATACTGTTAATACAGAATACATTCCATTGCGGCAAACTGTTTTCAATCCCATGTACCCGTATAGGCATCCAAATCACTCTCACCTGTGAAATTCAGCCATTACGTCTCACCTTCTTGAAACGCTAACTCCAACGAAAACGGTAGGCACCCAGGATTAGCAGCTGCCCACTCGTTGGCTTCTGCAATTAGGGTTTTGTTACCTGAATCGAGATAGAATTGCATTTTGGCACTCTGCTCCAGTCTTTCGCGTTCCCTGCCTCCTATCAAGCGTCGCGCAATTAGGCAATACTCTCTAGCTACACGTTTGGCGTGGGATGCTGCTTGGAGTCGCAACTTAGTCAGTTTCTTCAGTTCTGCCAAAGCGAGAGCGGCTGCTGAGTCGCCTGAAGGTGTACTTTGCTCGCTAACTTCGGCTTTTTGTGAGATTTCAGACGGCACAATTGCAGCTGTAGATGCAGTAAACAGAATACTGGCAGAATTGATCAATAAGTTTTTGTTATTGTAATTTTCAGCCGCGCTGGGGTTAGAAAGGTATTTAAAATCCTTATCTGAAGTACTTTGATTAACGTTTTCAGCTAATTGTATAATATTTGAAGAAACTGATGAATTATCAGAATTATTGGCACCTGAAGTTAAAGACAAATCTTCTGGTTGTAATAAATTCAATTCTTTGAAATTAGTATTAATTTCCTCAGATTCATCTTGTACCTGTGGTACAAACAATTCCCCTACAGACACAGCAACTTCTTCAAAACTTGCTACCGCCTGCTGCCCTGTAGGGGCATCGGCAGCAGGCGGTAAGCAATTACAAAAAACCTTCATATAGAAAAAATGACCGTAATTCCCGATTTGATAACGGTTTTCAGCACCTTGTTTTGCAAATGAGTTTTGAAAACTATTAAATTGCCCGTCATTGCTTGATTGATAAGGGTTTGAGCTATTTTCTGCCCACGGATCTAAGATGTAGCGCGTAGGATGCCACAAATGCAAATGTTTTTGTAGTGTCTCTTGTGAGATAGTTTTGTGAAAGCGGCGCTTGTACTCAGCACGTATCGCTTTTCCTCGTTCAGTAGGCCCTGCTGGTAAGCCTCTATCCCACTCTATTGCCCTTACTACTATCTGGATGCGTTGTTGGGCTTGTTGGCTGCGTTCCCAGTTCTGTTGCTTACGACGGTCAAATGGGATTACGTTGTCTTTGGGTTTATGGATGCTGCTAATGCCTGCGATGGCTTCTGCAAAGGTGTTGGCGAATGTACCCAACAACCTTTCGGGATAACTAATGTAGGCGCTGTACCATTTGTTGCTAATTGTGGATTCTACCCAATGCCGCACTCTAGCTTCGATTTCGTGTTGGTGTCGGCAATATTGGCTGTAGCCAGGGGCGTTAATTGCGGTAGTAAGGCAAAATTCGACTAATTTATCACTCTCTAAGTCTAAAAAGACGATTCCGTACCCTACGAAGATTTGTAGGAGGGTGTTTGTTTGTCCTTTTCCTGTCCAGCCTGTGCTGATGATTTCTTCCCAGTTGGCACGCCACTGTACAATGTTAGCAGATTCTTGCTTGTGATATCTCTCCCGTGAAATTTGTTTTTTGGCTTTGTTCGCTACCCGTTTGAGTTTGGTTAAATCTTGCCGACTTGCGGCGCGATCGCAATAGTCGAGGAAGATAGAAACTGAGTCGCTAATTGGTTGTAGGTCATCATTAAGTAAAAATGACCCGCTACCCGGTTGCATGGGGCAACGGATGGCTTTGTAGTTAGTTATTTGTTTGCCACTATATGGTTTGGTATTGGGGAAGATTTCTAGGTGTCCTTGACGCAGTATAAAGCCTGCACTTCTCAAGGTAATCTCTAGGGCGCAGGCTAGGGCAAAAGTGGGCAGGGAGGAAGCAAAGGTTAGGATCAGGTGATATCCGCCACTAAAGCTGGACTGGAGGATGATGATATCGACTATGCCGATGTCCTCTAACGCTGCTTTGATGCGATTTATGGATTCAATGTTATGGTAGTCGCCTTCTAAGTCTAAATCGATTGTGGCGTAACGAGTTGTGTCGTTAAAGCGCAGACCTACTAGTTTCGACTTGTCTTGGTGCAGGTTCCACAGTTGGGAGGGTTGGAGATAATAATCGATAGTGCGCCATGCTGGTTTTGCACCTTCTACTAAAGAAGGTGCAACTATCGCCCCAAATGGATGCCAAAAGCGTTCTACGTAGCGTTTGCCCACGGATTCGGCGGGCAGGTGGGGTTTGATTTTCTTTTTTGAAGGCTGTGAAAGACTTAATTGGGGCTTGTTCTCGACATCTGAAGAGAAATTTTCTTGGAACATGAGTGACTGTCCTGATGATTTTTGTGCATCAGGTAGCCTCGCTGTTGGTCAAAATGTGTTAGCCTAAATTTGAAATTTTTATGTTTAAGCGGTTGGTTATCCGCTTGTTGGAGACGACTGGTAATCGTCTCGTGGTTGAAAGCAAACAAAGGTTTATACTTGTTTAGGCTTAGACATACGTAAGCTTAGGCTAAGATTTAGTCCAACACGCTTCACCAACAACAATGCGACTACCCAACTTTTTTTTGGTAATTATTTAAATGAGGCAGTTCTAGCGAAGTTGTCACTAAATCGACAAAAGAGTTTTGGGATGACAATGCAAAGCTAGTAACACCCACAAGTGTCACCCCATATTGGCTCTTGTTAGTACAACTGGTGAAGATGAAATTACTCATACTCCACCACCGAGTTAAAAAACAAAAAACAGTCAAATATCTTTATAGGAGTTCAGCACTCAAAAAAGTTAACTTGTACTGTAATCAGTATTGAGATGCTAATCTAGTAAGTAATGTTAAATTGTGGGACAAATTATCTACTAAATTAGCAGCCCACAGCTACCTATGCAGCACGAATTTTATCCTTTTTTCTATTTGTAGATACTTCCATTCCTTTCATTTGGGTCTTATAATCCTCCCAAGTTTTTTCAAATACGTCAGACTCATACATCCGCAACAGAACCTCCTCTTTCTCAGTTAAATTTGGTAGTTTCAATAACTCCGCTAAAGACACCTGAACTGGGAAAACATCACTAAACTTTTGCATTAAGTGAAATATTCTCTTCCTTTGTGACGCAGATGGTTCATCCTGCAATTCTGCATCAATTTGTCGCGGACGTAGATTCACAATTTCTAAGCTCATATTCACTAAATTCCTCAATCCAAACACAACAAACTCATTAGTTATATCAATAACCCGTCCCACAATTTCCAATTCGGGCCGCAGTCTCTTTTTGAATTGATATACTTGGTCAAGCTGGAAACGCCGAAACGGATTGCGATCGCCATTCAGCATCCAAGCAATACCATCGCCTATACTACCTATCTCATCTGCTTCAATCAGGTCTATTACCTGGTAACAGATATCTTGATTGCAAACAAATTTGTACGCTGCATCAATACTTCGGTTAAACTCCATCTCCAGTGCAACAACTGCCTTAAATTTTTCCAGTTCTCGTAATTGAGAAATTAATTCAAAAACTTTCTTGCCCTTGTGATAACTACCAACACTTATATTTAGATTCTCCGAGACCTCCCGAATCACGGGTTTACCCTTCTTTAATTGAGACTTACTCTCATTTATCGAATGATTCAAATTTGAACACTTCGATTCATTCAAACGACGAGCACTCTCCCTTTGTCTTTCTTTCGCTTGGGGACGAAGTACGCTCTCCCAGTACTGCCCCTCGTGAAATTTCTGGTAATGAGTCTTCCCACCTTCCCGGTGGAGATTAAAGTCAAGCACTAGTTTCAAATCTTCTTCAGGCGAACCAGACTCAACAAATTCCACTTTCACAGAGGAAATTAAGAGCTTGCGAGCTATCTGCAAGCGACACTTACCTGCCAATACCACATTCACACCAGTACGTGCAGATACCTTTAAAGATTCAAGAATCCCTTTTTCCGAGATACTTTTTTCTAAAGCGGGACGTTCCTCATTCTCACCATATATTTCTATCAGCTTCGGATGAACAACCAACTCCGTAGGCGAAATATATACGATTGCCGGATTCTGCACAAGAGACATATTTATACTCCGGTTCACAAATTGTCAGTCAAAAGATAATTTTAAGAAGTGAAAATCCCAAAAATAAAGCAGGAAAAGCCTATACAGCAACATTTGCAGCGCTTCTATCTCTTGGGAAAATTGATTATTTTAAAAAATAATTAATTCTTGTAAATACCAAAAATTACCTACCAGAAGATTCTCTTTGAGAGATTTTCTCCCGCAGTAACTATTATTCTCAACCCATTGACAACTAATACAACTGAAGAGATATTTAAGGCACTGATATTGGCACAAAAAGCATCTATCCGAAGAAAGATTTGTAAAACTGTGTAAACTCATGATATGATGTCTCTAGATAACNNNATTGACAAAACAAAATTCCGTCCTGTCTTAGTAACAGGTGGGTTTGTTTTTTCTCAAAGCTCTGTTTGCACCAGGGCTTTGAGTGAATCTTTAGGAAAAATGGACTCTACAAAAAAAGTATATCAGGCTTCATTCCATTTGGCAAAATTGTACAGTAAAGAGGGGTAAATTTTTAGATGCCTCGTCTTCAAATACTAAATTCTATTGAAAAGCAAGCACTAGAGCACATAGCAGCGACCAGCAGCGATGAAGTTAGCAAAAGAGCGAAAATTCTGCTGGGACTAAACGAAGGCAAAAAATATGTAGCTTTAGCCCAAGAGATTGGCGTAACCGAAAACTCAATAGCAAAGTGGAAAAAAAGATGGACATCAAGTACCATCTTGTCAGAAACCCAGGAGGGGGCGATCGCAAAAGCTAACGAGGTTTTAGGTGTCAACGTCGGTAGACCTAAGAAGTGCAAAAGTACAGAGGCGAGCAAAATCGTTGAAATCAGCGAATGGAGCAAGAACCGAAAACCCAGTCGTTCAAAGCACCATTACCATACGCAGGTAGCTGAGGAAGCTACTCGGAGGGGATTACCGACATTATCGCCAAGAAGTATAGGACGCATCTTGGAAGCTCAACCTCAATAGAAAGAATTATCAAGCAAACACCATCCTATCTCAAGGAAGTAGTTTTGAAATCCCAGTTTTTACCGAGGCTTTTCATCAAACTCTAAGCAAGCATTTCCACAAACTCGACCACTTGAGCAGAAGTCACTTGTTGTGCGATCAGAAAGTCAACGAGTCCATCGAGTTTTTTACGGTTATAGACGGTAGAATAGCCTTGAATCTGGCGTTCCTTGCAGAACTGTCGCAGCTTCCGCGCACCTAAATCTAAAAGCTTCTTCCTCTCTTCGGTAACGTCTACTAGCACAAGTTGTCTGGCTTCATCCGTAAACCTAGTTTCAACAAGTGGCGGTGCAGTTTCAATAATCGAAGATTCTGGTTCAGAAAATTCTTTCTCATTAGAAACAGCACCAACAACAGTCAAATCCCCCTGAGTTTCCAAAACTGGCGACTCTTCAGAAATCACCGCAGCGCTATTACTAACTTGAAGTGATGCTGATTGAGCAGGGATAAAAATCACGTACAAGATTGGGAAGATAATCAAAAACAACTCGATTGGAAACAAAACATCGTTAACAGATTGCACAAAAGGTGATATTGCAAAAGCAGACATAATGTGATTCCTCCATGAATTACTGATGGGCGGCGTTGTAGCGGCTTGCCACCCAGTAGCGGGGGAAACCCCCGTACTGAGTGAAAGCTTTTACACCTATCCCATCTACCAGCAGGAGGAAGGAGGGTAAATTGCCTTTAAGCAATTAGACGAACCAAGTTTTCCAAAATTTGTAGCTGTTGAATTTTAGAAATTACCAATCCAAGATACAGAAATTGCAAAAATGCGATTTTTCCGACTTGCACCCGCAGCTTTTAGAAACTTCCTTATTCATCCCAGCACTCCAGATTTTTTACTCTTAAGGTAGTTGACGTAACTAACCAAGTTGTAGTTATATTTGAGTTCTTGAGGAACAAAAGTTGAGTAAGGATGCAGCGCTACACCATCACGGCGAAAGCGGTGACAAGGCGCATATATATCAAAAAAGATAGATATCTCATCACCATCAACCTCGATTTTAGCTATGCCCTTAAGTTCCTTCGTAAACTCCGAAACTCGCCCTGATGCTACGTAGTCAAAGACCACTATATTTCGAGTGCGGAAATACTGGATGTAGGAAAGAAGTCTCGCTTCCGTACCAAGCTCAAGCAGTCTATCAGAATGTTTCAGCAAGATACCGGAATAAGAAAAAGAAAACCTACGATTAGCGTATTCATCCCACAAAATAAGGTCGCCGTAAAACTTGCAAATATTCGCCTGATTGGACGATATTTCTCTATTTAAGCTTTCGACAACAGCATCATCTTCAAATGGAAACAATGCCTTACGTTCATCCCATTGCTTATCTGGACAGCAACCATCTTCAAACCATCCGTATGGATGAATGCCACAAACAATATTATTGGCACCATACAGTAACTTACACCCAGCACACACTTGCAAATAGCAAGAAGTAAATTCTTCGCTATTAACTGCATTAACATAGCGTCGGTGTATATCTAAATGTTCCTCTAAAGCTTCACAAGGTAAAGGCTTATATGAGGAAAAGGTTTGTCCAATTAATTTGTCTGGATCAATTTCATCACAGATTACTGTCAAGTCGTCAATGTGGTGAGAACGTAATTCCTCGTAAAGTACCAATTTCCGATACAGTTCTTCCTCAAATCTGCAAACAACCAAGCCCTTTAAATCAGAATACCCCTCAAAATTCATCACCGTGTAAGTGTAAATTGAAGGCAGACAATCAGATTTTTCAAAGCTCTCAGGTTTGGTTAATACAAGCGGTTTCGTGTCAGCTATTTTTGCAGTTTCTCTACTCGAATTAGTTTCCCCCAATTCTTCAACAACACTTAAGAAAGCACCGCCCAAGGAAGCAAAAATAATTCCGGTAAAGCCCAATACAATAGCACCAGTGCCGATAGAGGCAATTTGTTCAGAGCGTTCTTCCTCAACAATTGGAAATCCGCCCCTAGCTAAGTACAATAAACCCAAACCAGAAAAAGTTGCTATAGCGCCCAAACCAATAGCAGTCAAAGACACCATTCCAAAAGCAGCATTAAAGTTCCTCAAGCAATTAAACGCAAACTTCTTCAACATAATTCATCCCTCCAAAATGCAGGTTACAAGGTTTTTAATTACTCTTGCCCCGGCATGAATTGGGATTTGCTGAGAACTACACTACTAACCTACCCCTTACTCTATTAACAACTCCAAAACTATTTAATAGATATGTACTTGTTAATTTTCAGTCTCAGTAGTAGTTTCATTCCCAATGGTGATAGCAAGAGTCGAACTTGCTTTGTTGCTTAAAACAACACTCCACCCGGAGTAAAATATCACCAAAAACGATATTTACAAACAATATATCTACTGTCCAAAAGTCCAAGTATTAGTTTCGTTCAATTCCAATTTTTCAAAATAGTTAGCAAAATCTGGAAAATGGAAATATTCTAGCGGCATACGAGATATTAACAGTAAAGAAAAATTTTCTAGTTGAGCTAACTGTTGTAATCGGAATAAGTCGTGGCTAAAAGTATTGCTAACAAAATGCAATCTATCAAAATTATCTATCACCAGCAGCCTATTATAACCATCAGATAATTCGCTTATGATATTTTGCCAATCCTGCTGGTAGTAAAAACTGAAGCTAATAGGAATAGCGTTGAATAGATGATCCACACTAAAAGGATATTCAAGATTGAGGTAAACAGACTCTAAGTTAATATCCTTGAGTAAACAGTTTTTAACAGTAAGAGTCTTACCAATATTTGGCTTGCCCCATAGGTTAATATTCTTGCCTGCATTTACCCGATCGATTAACTGACGGTAGTCTTTATAACGTAACATTATCGTCATCCTTTAAATCCAATATATCTATAAGTTAAATTGACACTAAATATGTGATTTTTTGGCTATGCTTTTCTAAGCTGTTTCGGGAAAATTGGTTAGATACAATAAAATTATCTAACAGAAAGTCAGGTGATTGTGAAAGTCTCAACAGCACACCATCATCACCACTACTACGATGATAATAATGAACTACAGGTGATTGGATAACTGTCAAGTTATCGTTACGGATTGCTTGTCCTGTAACCAGACCATCCATGATAAATTTGGCGGCAGCAGCTACGTTATCGCTATCTCGTCCAAAATTTTTGAGATACCAATGAAATTCAATCCAAACTGCACCATCTAAACAAAATTCACATTCTCGAACAAATTCACCAATTAAGTTTGTCCAGTACTTCTTAAGTCCAGCGCTGGCTTGCCAACCTGACCGTGCCTGGTTAATAATCTCGTTCATACTAGGAGGTAAAGGCATCGTTAATTCAAATATCATCTTCTTCACCCCCTTTCAAGCTATTTAAAAAATCCTCAACAACATTTCTAAATTTCTTGTACGATCTACCATCTTGACGGGATAAATTGAATACCGCTTTGACAATTTCATCAAGTTGATAGCCTTTTTGATGCAAATTCAAAATTGAGTTTCTTGCTTCCTCATCAAGCTGTACCTTAAAGTTAAAACTGCCCTCAAAATCGGTCTTGGACTGTTTAGTTTTAGTAACAGCAGTAGCTTTAGATTTACCTATGTCCTTACTATTGCTCTCACCATACAAACTAGCGACAAATTCATCAAAGTCTAACCCAGATTTCCATGCAGTATAGGGGTCGTTTTGATTTTTAGCTTCTAGGAGTAATTGCTGGAAGTATTCAGGGTCTTCATCGTCAGCTACATAAAACGCCTGGAGTCGCACCACCTCAGTCGTTTTGTACAAGAAATCTCCGTATCCCAGTAAATAAACTGCACGTTTGTCTTTATCGTCCCCAAGGATAATACAACTGTCTTCAGGGCGAGTCGTAACAAAGGCTGTCTTGGCTGGAAAGTTTGAGCGAATCAACGGATCAATCACGTTTTTATCAGGTCGCTGGGTGTACAAAAGTACGTGAATCCCTGCACCACCCGCTTTTGCAAGCAACTTCATCAGCGCAGTCTCAATGCGATCGCAGTAGTTATCATCAGAAAGTAAATCAAAACACTCGTCAATCAGACAAATGACTCGCGGCATGACAAAATCAGGTGCAAACCGTGAGTTGTACTGTGTGATCGTTTCAATACTGCTGTGGCACTCAAATTCTTGGTAGCGCAATTCCATTTCTTCTACCAAGTAATCAAGCAAGTTAGCGGTAGACTCTGCATCACGCGCAACTGGGGCAACAAGATGGGGTAGCCCATCAAATTTACCAAAGGTCACGCGTTTGACATCCGAAAGTGCCAACCGAACAACAGAAGGTGCATATCGTCTCACCAAATACAAAATTGCTGCTTTCTCAAACTGCGACTTACCACCCCGCGTCCGCCCACCACCCAGGATATGAGTCACGTTGTCGCTATAAAGCGGAATTTCCACATAGGTGCCATCAACATCAACGCCACCGGGGATAGACACCGAATGAATGTCAGGTTCGCCGTCAAAAGTAAAATAATCACGGAAATAAGCAAATTGTCTGTCTAATCGGGGTATGTCAAATACAACTCCTCCAGGCACTACACTCACCATTGGTGCAACTTTTAAGTTTAACTCTTCACCAAGCTGCTGCACTAAGTCATTGCCAATATCTTCTACTTTTTTATAACTTACACCTCGTCCCAGTTTTACCTTAATGCGGTTGAATGTTGGTCCCGTTTTAGCATCAACATATTTGGCATTAATACTAAATTCTTCGAGAGTATCGACTAATAGTTTCCCTGCCTGTACCATAGTTAAAATCTGTGAAGCAACAATCTCATTTGCACCAGTATTTCTATCTAAAGATTTAGGCTCTTTTAAAATCACTGAGCCATCTTCTGTCAGCTTTAAATCTAATGGTTTACCCGTGGCACGCGCAACAAGCACTGCCGTTCGGCAGCAATAGTTTTTAATGAATTTATCTCTAGATTTATTAGCTAAATCAGTAAAATAACTAGTTTGTTTATTGCTTAAAAATAAATTATAAAGATTCTCTTGAACTACTTCATATCCAATCTGCTTAAGATAAATATTTTTGATTGATTCAATGTATTCAAATAAAGATTCAATAGGTGATATATTAACTATCTCAATTATCTGATGATATACGTTATTTTGCTCCCACTGCGATGGCATCCGATTGAGATGAATATATTCAAGTGCATAACGTGCAAACTCGTACTGGTTTAAAGTACAGTGTTCTGCACATATTGATAATATTTCTTCATCATTTGTACCTGCAATTACTGATTCGTATATTACCTGAAATAAAAATTCTAAATTAAATTCTCTAAGCGGACGTGATAATTTTGCTCTAAAATCAATTTGTTGTAGAACAGTTTCAGTATAAGAAACCATTGAGGAAGGTAAAGCTTCTCGTACATTCTCCATAATCTCTTCATTGCTTAAACCATCTTGCTTTGCTTGCATAATTGCAGCCAAAACTTGTTGTTTTTGAGATTCTATCTTATCGTTGTGGGGTACTAACATTAGTAAATATTCACCTCCTAGAAATTTCATTTCTTTGTAATTGCTGCTGATAATAAATTCTCAACTGCGCTAAAGATTTTGGATTTTGATTATACGAGTTACAAATAAGACTGGCCCATACCCTACCTACTTTACATATCGCAGTATCAAACCTTCCTGCTTCAACATCACTTAAGGCATTATTACGACGAATATATTCAATTGCCATCTTGTCCTGAGAAGCTGGACTAAAATCCTTTAAGTTTAACTTTGGCTGAAGGTCATACCAACTTTTATCCAACATTTGATAAGCACCAGCCGCAGTTGAACAAACATTTTTACCATTAATAGGAGCGCACTGTTTCTTTAACGGGTGTGTAGAAAAATTATTAAAAGTTCCATTAAATACTAACTTGCGATAACTTTCTGTGTCACTAGTTCCTGTTTCTGCCCAACGAATTGTCGCTAAAAAAGCACTCAAACGTGGTGAATAAGGATGTGGTGAGTAAGAACCTGTACTAACTCTTCCTGTTAAACTATTTGACGACCCTGAAGAAACACCAGTACTTTGAGAAATTGAGAAATAAATACCCAAAGTAATTAAGGAAGCAGTTGACAGATGAATGGGTTTAAAACGGGATATAAATTGATGGCGAGGACTCAAAATAAACCCAACCAAACCACCAACAATAAACCCAAATTTCCAACTATCAAGTGCCTTACCAAAGCTACGTACCTGACAAATAGTATCCGCACCCTTTGATACCAATCCACATGGCAGTGAAGCTACTCCATAAGAAAATGCAACAGAGCAGGCTGCACCAACTACACCTGATATAAAAATCGGTACAATTTGCATTTCTTTTGCCAATAGCTAAATAATCTTTAACGGTTAGCTAAATATTCGTGTAAATAAGGACGGGGGTTCTGCGCTACACCATAAGAGCGAATTTCAAAATGCAAATGCGGCCCCGTCGAAAAGCCCGTACTACCTACTGCCGCAATCATCTGTCCACGCACAACTTGTTGTCCCTGCTGTACATACAGCTGACTGGCATGACCGTACAGAGTAGATAAACTTCCCTGATGCTGAATAACAGCCGCTTTGCCATAACCACCCTTGTCGCCTGCAAAAACCACTCGACCAGCATCAATCGCATAAATTGGCGTACCCTTGGCTGCACCAAAATCAATCCCCGCGTGAAACTTGCGATCGCCTGTAATTGGGTGTATCCGCCAACCAAACTCTGAGGTAATAGGAGTACCAGCAGCAGTTGGAAAGACAATTCGACGATTATTTAAAACCTGATTACTACGAATAGTTTTTGGTAGTATTAGACCTTGGAGAGATTTAACTAACAGTTGAGATTCAATCCATCCAGAAACCTGGGGAATGACCATAGCTGCAATTAAAACTGAGGTTGCGATCGCATATCTCCAATTTGCACTCGAACTAGTATCGACCGTCTCATTCAAACTAGTTACAGTCGAATTACTAACCTCCTTGTCACCGTCAGTTTCAAAGATTATTCGCATTCCCTCAACGCCTTTTCGCATTAGCAGGAGAAACCTGCCAACAACCAATCTTTACAGTACTCAATACTTCCTCAAAATCATTCCTAGCCACACGGCAATCAGGAGAATTTAGGCCATCCCCAGATGTTGCAGGTTCCCTTAGTTGAGGAGAATAGCGTTTAGGAACAGGAGTAGAAGATATATTCACGCCAGGTGCAGCAGTGCGTACAACAGCCGACGATGAAAACTGAAGCTTTTGTACCAATGCCACAGCATTACGCCAGTTATAAAACTGCAAATATCCCGGTTGTAAAATATCTGCAATCCATACCAGCAGTACGAACCAAAAAATTGCCTTTACCCACATTAATCCAACTGCTTAACCACAGGCAGGGCAAAAGAGGGAACTTCCTTGGGTACAACTTCAATCTTCTTCCCAGACGCATACCCCGGCCCGGTGTAACTGCCATTTAGGAAAAAATTCAACAGCATTATTAACAACCACACTCCCACACCAGCTACACCCACAGGAGATTTAATTACATCTGATAAAAAATATACTGGATACCAGCCAAATCTCCAGGGATTTTGCGGATGGAGCCGATGTGCTTTCCAAATCTCAATGTAGGGAATCTCTATCTGAGGAACCCTCGGCTTATAGGCAGTAGGTGCATTGATATATCTAACTTCTACTGGCTGAGTCTCATAAGTAGTCATGGGAGAAACGTTAGGTTGCTGATTTACTATTCCTCCTTGTTGCTGTACCTGCTGCAACATATTTTGCAAGCGGTTTACAGGCACAATTGCTCCACCTTCAGAATAATCAACATCAAAGTTGCGGCGCTGATTTCTGCTCATAATATGACCTCAAATTAAGTAACTAGCTGGCGGGTTTATCATTTACCTGGGAGTTAGTATCTTCCCAAAAATCTTCATCCTGAAGTTGGGCATAAAACTCTTCTGGAGATAACATTCTAGGTTGATTTTGCACTCCATCTTCAACAAATTGGCTACTATGTACTCGCCCTAAGCCAGAAACACTAGAACGAGGAGAAAATTGAACTACATTCTTGGCAGAGAATTCGCTATTTAATCTCATCCCAGAAGAAGGTGATACTGGGGGCATTAAAGAAGGCTGAATATCAGTATCAGAAGCACCAACATGAAGTTGTCGATTGCCAGGATTAGCCAAGTTATCAGACAGTTCATCTCTTTCTTCAATTGCATTGTTATAGTCAGAAATTCCCCAGCCCAAAAAACAAGCAAATCCAGCCAGAAATATAACTGCACTTATCCAATGCACTCCTGAATTGGGAGATGGCATCATCTCGACGGTCGTGCGAGTTGAACCTTCAAGGGTAGTACGAATAGGGGTACGTTTGACTGCCGCTACAACATTGAGCGAACACAAAGCTATGCAAATTATCGCAGCAGCAAACTTGGCATACATAACATCACCCCCCTGATTTATTAACAGGCTGTTTATTAGGAACTGGCTGAGGTAATTGCTTCTTCATTTGTTGGATATACATCCGCCTTTGCTCCTCCCGTTGGTGTATTCTCTCGCGGATGTCTGCCACCTGTGCCATCTGCTCTACTGGATCTAAATACCCCCGCGCTCGTAACAGCTGTGCCTGTGCAAGAGAATATGGTTCTTGAGCATTCTTAATCTGAATTAGCATTTGATTCAGATCAACCGATGGTTGAGATTCTAAGTTTTGGGCGTAATCAATTGCCTCTAATTTACCCAAAATCAAAACAGCAGCCGCCCCAGTTGGTATCTTCTCCTCAACTTTCGTACCATCGGTTTTGCGGTACCCCCAGTAAAAAGTATTATTTCCAGAAGCCGCTTCTAGTAAAACATCCAGCGAGTTGAATTTAACTATCTCCAGTGCAGGCATATAGTGAAGGCGGTAAAACCCAGATTTATCATTAGCCTGCATCCTGGATATTTCACTCCGTAATTGCTGTCCCCACAATGCTGCCGCCAACTGTCGCCAGCCTGTAAGAGTAGGCGCACCTTCTACTGAGGAGTAACTGGAAAGATGGTCTATATTGTAGTCAGTACGGGAAAGCTTTTCTAAGTACACTTCCCGAATTTGGGAAACTTGCGCTTTTACCTGTTGTACCTCCGATATTTGATTACCTGGAACCTGTTGCTTCCATCCAACCATCAATGCAACCGCCCCTATAACAGACAGCGCACTAACAGTTGAACAAACCGTCCACAGGGTAACATTTACCTTTTTCTTTCTGCGACTTGGCTGTTTATTTCGCACAGGTGTAGGAGTAAACATCGTCCACCCCTTACGTATTATCAACAACCAACTGCAATTGAGGGCGCTTGTTTAACTCTCGCGCGATCGCAATTCCCGCACCACCGACAACTATTCCAGTAAGTAGCAACAGAGGATGCAAGGCAAGGGTCGCCCCCACTCCCAATAATTGTCCCACCATCCCAGAAACACCCAGGTTCATCAATAAACCGCCTGCTGTGTTAACCAAAAAGTCAAATGCTGCACTCATAACTGCTCCCTGGCAATAATGCGACTAAAATCAGTAATTCCCTTGATGAGAGAAAAGTTGATTAGGTTTTTTGTTCGTCCCTGGTAAACCAAATTATTACTAGTGCCAGAATCAAGCCAACTAATTCGCCTATACCCACACCAATCAAAATTGGCTGAATACTCGGAATTTCTTGTCTCTCTTGAGTTGGGGGGACTGCTACCCACGTCCCAATAACAGTACCAGCTACTACCGAAAGTAAATTTATACCAACTGCCTGGGTAGATGTCTTTCTCAAGTTGAGTAAACTCTCATCCCGTATTTGATAGCAGATGGGTAGCATTTGAGCTACTATTTCTTCGGAGATTGCCCGGTTTTCGGCTGCGAGGACTTCAACTGTCTCGGCTGCTGTGTCGATGTACCGACCAACAGTGGATGAGTCTCTTCCCCCCAGTTCACTTTGCCGAAAAAATCGTTATTAATGCGCGAGTTAATTCGCTCTTGCGCTTCATCGTAACCAGGCGGAACGGAAGTATCACCTTCAGCAGGCGAACTGCTCCCATGAAAAACAAATTCTTCTAGAGCAAGTGTCGAAGATTCAAGCACCACCTTATGGCGTAATTCCCCTAACTGAATACCCCTATCTGCATCTCGGTAAAGTATTCCTACAAAGCTGTCGGGCGAAGCTTGTTCTGGGTCTATGCCAAATCGCTGTTTGATATACTCGCGTTTGTCGAACTTATGTTCGCCTACTTCTGATTTGCGATCGCGCATTGCAATCAAGTGCTGGGCAGCTTCTTCAAGGGACATACCTTCACCAGAGGCTGTCTCTTTAAGTTGAACTAATTGCTGTTCAATTGTTTCATCAAGCGTATCATTTGGCTGCAAAGCTAAATCTAACAACCGACAGCAGGTACGTACTACATCAGGCGACACCTGCAAAGTCTCTGCCACTTTGTTGATATGCTTCATTTCGCTCAATTCTCCTAATTACTGCTTGCACAATTGGGTTATTTTTTTCTTCATCAGATATATGCTTAGTCAAAAAGTCATAAAGGCTTACGTCATTGACTTTTTGTAAATAAGCATCTAAGCCACCAGCAGGAATTACCTGCTGTAAGTATTCTTCACAAGTCAACCGCCGAATTTTGATAGCAACGTAGAAAACATCCGCAATCTCGACTGTTGTTGCATCAAAATATCCTCCCCGCTTTCGGGGTTTGACTATACCAGCATAGGGATACCACCGTTGTAAAGCGGCAATGGAAATCCCGTATCTTTCGGCAAGTGTTTTCTGGGTGTAGATAACGTTCTCACATATCATCAAACTCTATTCCAACTGAAAGACTTCATCAATTGAAAGCGAATTAAACTAGCACCTTGCAAAACTGTTTGTAGATTAAAAAATAATTTACAAATCATGTCAGTTTAGTACAGGTATAGCTCAACTCAAATAAAACTCAATTTCAGTTCATGTCCTAATAAACTGCACAATAGCCAAGTTACATACTGCCTATTGATAATGCAAGCACGTTTGTATATATGAGTAAAAAAATAGAAAAATAACTCTTTTGGTAAGAAACTGCTCTAACAGAAATATATAACGTGATGTGCTACTTAATAGTCTGTGACAAGTTCATTGAACTTTTACCCATTTATCTTGCCGTATCGTGTTATGAAAAGGGAGCATCCACTTTTGGAAGATATACAAAATCTGGGAGAATATAAGAACAGATAAAATAGTGTGCATACCTAACTATGAGCCAGGATAAACAGGAACGGATCAAAGCCTGCTTAAAAGAATTGGCAATACTGTTGTATGAAGAAGTAAACAAAAGTAAGCTGACAGACCTTGAAGGCATAGAAAAAATGAAAATACTTGACTTCACAATCTGATGACTGCAAAGCTTATTCTTCTTGAGAAATAGCCTGCTGCTGTTTCTTTACCGCGCGCGCTATCAGAGGAGCTTTTTTTTCTAATCCTTGTAGAGTCAAATCCCCATCCAAATAAAGTTGATACCATTGTTGACGCTGGCGCAAGACTCTTTCATCATCCCGTAACCGCAACCGTTCCAAAGTAAATTCTGCCTTTTGACGTTGTTGCGGAGGAACTTTATCTGTTAGTACTAATTGTAGAGAAGGAAGCAAAATTTCAAACCAATCTTCTCCCAAATCAAAAGGGTCAAGTACCTGGTCATCAAGTGTACCTTTACTACTATTAATCCAAGCAGAAGCAAAGCGTAAATTGCTCCATTCGTAAGCTAAATTGCGATAATTTTCACGGCTGCGATAATGGTCTACTGTACCAACTGGTTCATACATAACGCTATAGCCACACAGATTATTAAATCCATCAGCTAAATCACTTTTGAAAGGCGACCAATAATCTCTGGTTCCTTTTTTAGGGTTTGGATTTTTTGCCAACCAAGCATTTCCTGTTTGTCGCACTTTTTTATCAAAATCAGGTGGTTCTGGAGGAGGATTAAATGGCATCATCTGTGTTATACCCCTGATAATCCAGAATTTCTTTTCTCCGTTGTAACTATCCAACGGGGCCAAAATGGGTCATGTCCTGGTAAAACTCTTTGAAGTTCCTGATGAATTTGTGTTGGTATTCTCAGATTTTCTGGAAACGTATTCATATCATCATCACGCATCCAAGCCTCTGCTGCTTCAATTGCGATTTCTGCTTCTTTGGAACGGGCTTGTTTGAGTCCAAAAATGTCTGAGGTTAACCATCCAACTATGTCCCCTTGTTTTGACCAAGGTACTTCGTCAAGGCTAACCTCTCTATCTTGTAATTTAAATAAAAATAGTTGATCTTCTTGCTCATTAAAATTTGGTTCTAATGAAGCAAGAACAAGTGGAGAATGAGTAGTTACTAAAGCCTGCATCTTCATCCTGGGTTGTAATTCTGTCACCACAGACAAAATAGCTGGTAAAATCACCCTCTGCCAACGAGGATGTAAATGAGATTCAATTTCATCAACTAGTAAAACTATCTGATTTACTGGCTTTTGTTGTCGCAATTCCGAAGCTTTTTTATGTTCGTACCAAGTCCACACTAGTAAATAAGCTAGTCCCAGAATACGCTTCATTCCGGCTGATGTTTGAGTAACAGGAACATTCCCGTAAGGTAGGTTAACTGTAGGAATATCGCGCACGTCTTCAATAGAAACTCGCGTTGTTTCTCCCACTTCTATCCATTCGGAAGGGTGAGGTGCAAGTTTTTTAATGACATTAGAAAAGAGTTCAAATGGATATTTATTCGGTTGATTCTGCCATGTAACCCAATCTTGAATTAGACCATTACAAATAACTTTATCTTTTGACTTTAATCCATTCCAAAGTGTATTTGGATTAAAATTATAAGCAATATCGCGTTGGCGAGCTGGGTCAAAAACAGAAAAACTACCATCAACCCGCACATAAATAACTACCTCTTTTAATAAAGGAGGCATTTGTAAATTACGCCATTGCTGTTCAGAAAAATCAAAGTGGCTCTGATATTCTCTTATATTTTTTTTATTGCTAACTACGGCTGTAATTTGCGGATTTTCACCTCTGACTCGCTGTGGGTACGCTGGTTGCTCTGCCCAATTTGTAGTCATCACCCACCATGCAATATCAAGTAAAAAACTTTTACCTAAACCATTATCACCTGTAAATATATTGAGCCTATCGGCAAATGCGACATCAAAATGGGCAGCTGGACCAACTTGTTGGAGGTGAAGTTCTTTTAACATTTGGCTCTCATACACAAATTTATATTGATCAACTTACTTCTTATAAATTAAAATTGGATAGCTCAATAGCAGCTAATCATTTTTAATGAATCCCTACAAGATCCTTAATCAGACTGAACTTCAGTGTGTTAGTGATGGCATTACCCGACCCTTACTAGAAAATTGCGAGACTGCCTCACATATCCTGATTTTAGTCTGGCCACAACTTGGGGATTTTGATAGCCTTGAATATGCATGGTGGTTACAGCGCAAAGCTAAAAAATTGCCTCCTGAAAAACTCGCTATTCGTGCAGTGGGAATTGGCTCACGCACCTCTGGAACAAGATTCTGTCAATATACAGGATTTCCACCCGAAAATTTATTTGTTGAACCCAATGCAGAACTACATCACCAACTTAAACTTTATTCAGGTCTGAATCTGACTCTACCTGGACTTTCTGTGTCTCATCAAGCTTGGCTAAATCTAATGTTAATGTGTGCAGGGTTTGGAAGTCCAGGAACGCTAAGAGAAGTTTTTCGGGGATACAGGGGAGATCGTCAAGCGCCTCAACTCATTGAAGATGATGAAATTATTCAAGGTACTCCTCTACCTGCTTTTAAAGGCTCGTTTTTCCGATTAGCTGGCCCAAATGGTTTTCAACGTCCCTTTGAATTAGCAACTCTACGGCTACGTAATATGGTGGAAGTTCTGAGCAATTGGTACACTTATGTACCAAATTCTGCCTACTTAACTCAGCGTGGTGGAACTTTTTTGTTTGATAGCAAAGGCCAGTTACTTTACTCTCATCGAGATCCAGGAATTCTGGGCTTTGCTGCTAATATGAGTCAGCCTCTATCATTTTTATCCTTTATCGAAGCAAATAGCTTTACGATGGGTGATGCGTAAAGCCCCCGAATGCGCTTTGCTAAATTTGGGGGATATAAGCGAAAGATAAAAACGCCCACAAAGTTACTACAAAGTACTTTAGTAACTTAAGTCGATTTCAAGAGTGTATTCTCCATGTCTTGCCACAACACCACAGATAAAATTACTCAGTTGGGGATGTTCAATTGTTTAGCGTGATTCACTAATCTATGGAATGATCTTGTTAATTGCCGCTTGGGACTAAATTCAATTGATTTTAATAATCCGTGAGCCTGCTAGTCGTGAAGAAATAGACGAAATGGTGAAAACTTGGGATGTATTCATTAAAATAGCAGTAGACATCGAACGCAAAATTCTTGCAGGTGGTGGCGTTCGCCATTACGAATGCGAACAAGAGTTACTCAAAGACGGTAGCAGACAACGAGATATTTGGGGTGTGGATTGGTCTCCTTTGACTCAAGAAATCGTGTTTGAGTCAATCATCAACATTCGCCCAAGCCAGAATAACCGTAGTATGATAATACAGTCTAACCAAATTCGAGAACAAGTTAGCCAAATTACCAAGCAATTGCTAGGAGGATTGTAATGCCTAACTGGAGTGCAATTGAAGCGAGTTTTTTACGTCAACCCCACGCGCAACAATTAGGAGAATTGGCAGCTAGTTTGGCACGCCTTAACTCTTGGTCACAAAAGAGTGCAATTCGTGAATTAGTTCCAATATTGTTGTCAGAAAGTTTGTTGTACGTGTCTTTAATACAACAAAAAAGTGAAATAAATAATGTTGAATTAAATCAACTCCAAGACTTATTACAAAACTGGATTAATGTTTGGGACAAATCAATGGAAATTACAGATATTGCATCTGTTGCGTCTACTTGGTCACAGCGAGTATTGGAGATGTCGGGTTTGCTAGCTTCTGAATCTATGAGTGCATAGTCTCAAGTAATGCACTTGACCACTTGACCACTGCGATCAGCTACGCTGGGCGGTTACGCCATCGCTCCTCGGTAAATACTGCTGTATCAAGAGTCGGCATTCGCCTTATCATCAGTGGTAGAGTATTTAGAGATATAGCAATAAAATAATTATTTTTATTTGGTAATTAATTAGATTTTGCTACGAGATTATGAGAATACTACACAGCAATTTGCTCCCAGCTAGAATTCTCCTCAAGAATATTTTTTTCATCTTGAGATAGTATTTTAGGTTGCATTTGCTGTAGGTCACGCAGTACCATTTCGGTATCCTCAGCATTAAATTTATAGTACTCAGTTAAACTCCCTATGGGATGATTAAAGCTTTGATAACGGTGTTTGAAATATAATTCAATATTTCCCCTGTGTTCCCAAGTTCCTAATACTTTAATAGCAGCACTCGAATAATGAGCAAGCAAATTAATTTTTACTTCTGCTACTCGCTTGAGAACGGGTCTAGTGGTTACTCCTATTTTGTAGATAATTTCAATATTAGTTTCAATCTCTAAAAAATACAGACTAGAAGATAGAATACGTTGAAGTTGAGCGCGATACAGCTTCAAATCAGTAAATCGATATGCTAAATCTGGAGCATTTTTG
Organism: Nostoc sp. GT001; assembly: GCF_030382115.1. NCBI lineage: Bacteria > Bacillati > Cyanobacteriota > Cyanophyceae > Nostocales > Nostocaceae > Nostoc > Nostoc sp. GT001. Next base: position 144,785 of record NZ_JAUDRJ010000002.1, on the reverse strand, counting down.
TATTCGGCGTGTTTAAAAGCTAGCTCAAGTTTCAGCAGTTTTTTAAGTAATAGTGGCTCCTGTACATCATTGAACCGCGCAAACTCTAGCGCTCCAACGGGAATTTTACCTAAATCACTAAATTCATACTCAGGTGGGGTTAAGTATAGGTTTTTTCTTAACACTCCTGCTTTGAGTAAACCAGAAGTAATTAAGTAGGAACTAATAGGGTAATTTTTGGCTCCGTACTCCTGCCAAAGCAGCTTTAACTGTGCCAAATCTTTGCCAGATAATTGAACGTTGAAATTGTCATAGAGTGGCAGAGTAGGGAATTCTCGGTTAGCTATGGGGCGGCAGGTTTCTTCATTATGAGCAAAATGATGCTCCTTCACCTTGCCTTTTTTAGCAGTTAGACTGCTATTACAGTAAGGACACTTAAGTGAAGTCTTGCCCCTGTTGATATCTTCAATACATATCAAGATACCTTCTTCATTTACACCATATTTTAGCCACATTGCCACACCATTACTGAATAGTTAAAGTTGCTCTTACTAGTGTGCTTTAACTTTTCCAATATGTCTCTATTTTCTGGATTAATATAATGTTGATTTTAATAATTAATGCACCAATTAAAAGCCCCTGCAAGGTTGGAGAGGTAAAGTAGTTTTTCAAAGTCTGTACTGAAACTATGCTTTATTCAAAGTTGCCAATACCCATCATGTAATAAGCAATAATAGCAGTACCAAAGGGTTGCAGGGAATTGATATTTATGGGATTACTGGGTAAAGTAATTGATGTTTCACTTTTGTTATAAGTAGCTGTTTGATTGTTAGCGATTCTAGGTAGTAAAATAGAACCAACAAGATTTGCAAAATTGAGCGGGTTAGCGAGTTTCATAGGTGATTCTGTGTTGGTTATTGAATATATATATTTAACTGAAATAATCTAACAACTTATGCATCACAGTTAATCATTTGTAGGTGCGATCGCTCTTTTTTCGTCTCTACGAGACGCTACTCGCGTTCGCTTCAATGAAGAGCGATATAGCTGGCGCTTACCACAATTCCTGTTATTCAATTTTTTATTCCTGAACCACCAACTCTTGCAGCAAGGTATCATTTATCCTTTGTGCCTCTTTCCCAGTACTTTCCTTGATGTCAAAAGCCTGCTGCACCACAGCTTGAACTGACTCTGGCAATGATTCAAATTTTTCCGAATTGAGTATAACGATGCGGCAACCTAGGTAAGGCATAAAATCAGTAAAGGGTTCCATCCCCGATGTAATCAGAGTTTTGCTAAGTTCCGCGATGGGATGATGAGGCTTTTGGTTGTCCTCACTGCGGTTTATTTCTGATGCCATGTAACCGCAAAACCAACTCAAAGTGTCAATATCTTTCTGCAATGCTGCCAAAATACCCGTTACTACTCGTTGGTTGAGGTTGACAGGTAGATAATCAAAGATGCTGTCTAAGGCTTCTGGGTGTCGCTTGTGGCAATAACGCACCGCAGATTCAATAAGTTTATCGATTTTAGTAGGTTGAGATTGCCCAAATCCCTTTGCACACATGGCACTGCCTCAAAATTTACGTGCTGGAAGACGCGATTTTAACAGAATTAGTGGGGCGATGAGCAGGAGCCGGGAGTACATTTATTATCGTTGATTACTTAAGCAAACCGCACCTAAGTGCGTAGGCGTAGCCCGCCGTAGGCATCGCTTCTAGACGCAATCATTGTCTAGCAAAAGCCAAGTCACTTCAACGATATCATCAAAGCTGTCAATCTCCTGAACAGTCTTCTTCATCTATCCAATCTTCATCCCAGAGAAGTTCATTGTAAACCTTAGTAGCTTGAGATATTTTTAGGTTGTGAGCTGCTGTCACACAATTTCTTGGTTGCCAGCCAATGAGGGCATATCTCCCATGTAAATGTCTGACAGCATTCTTGCAGTCATTAATTACTGGAATATCTTCTTTGATGTATTTCCGCAATTGGACTCCTAAACGAATTGCCTCCATTTCATAATTTTGAAAGTAGGGTTCTTCAACATCAGGTGTAGAAATCAGCAATGCTCTCACCCAGGCATGATTTTTATAGATAGCCTTCGCTACAACTAAATTGACTTGTTTTGGTGTCCAGTTGCTCCTTTGTAAAAATTTATCTATTGCTGATTCATCATCTAAATCTATATCTACGTTAGATTCTGAAAGTATTTCCGAGATATCTGTATTTTCTAGAAACAGTTCGTACCATTCTTGAAATGTTTCGGGACTAAATAGTTTTCTCGCTTCTTCAAATGAAATTTTCTCCCATCCAGCATCTGTAACTATTTCGTTACCAGTCTTTGCAATGAACAGATTTTCTTCTTCTACCATCCAAGGGAAGGATGTATTGTAATGTTTTCTCTTTCGTTTACCCATTGAGCCATTGCAATGTCTATCGCCTTGCCGCCTAAACGTCTACGCACTCAACTTTAATGCTATCGTTGATTATTTGGTAGGCTTCTTTACCAAAGAGCAACTCCTGTTTGTGACAGTACGTACACTACAAGAGTAACGTATTATTTTTTGCCTATGTTTATCAGGAGTATCACCCACAAAAATCATCCACCCGGATATCCCGCCAAATGTCAGAAATCTGCCAGCCAGAGTTGCCAACAGACTGTACTGGAGGATTGTCAAAGAATGGAATATAGTCAGGAACTCTAGCCACTGGAATTGCTGCTGGTTGCTCATCAACCACAGGGGCTGAAGAATTGACGGTATCAGCTTGAAGATTTTGGTCTTCAGCGTGTTGGATTTCCATCATTTTCTTCAGAGTCAGCTTGTCGGATTTTTTGATGATCTTCATGTCTATTCTATTAAAAGTTTTCATTCACTGCTCCCCAAAGGCATTGGCTGAAAATCTGGATGACAGCAAAGTTGTGAGAAATTGGGTGTTAATAATTGCACGAAATAAACAAGATACAGCAAATCTATGGAAAATACGAGTCCCTTGCTGAGGAATTTATCTTTTTCGATACAAATTTCTTTTTCGTGCAGATGCCACAATATTTTACACAGATGTTTTGGGCACTCTTTAGCTTCATAGGAACCATTGATTCCCAAAATCAAACTGGAAAGGATTTTTTGCAGACAGGGAATTTTGATAACAAGCGTAGGTGATGATGATCCCAACCCACAGTCTTTTTAACTTTGACTTGATTTTAGTTCCATCTAAGGTATCTGGCTCAAAGTGGCTTTGTTACTGAGATAAAATTATTCAAGTTTATTTAAATTCAAAAATTTAATTACTCCTGGTATATCTAGCAAATAATTGCTAACCATCTCTAGAGAATACACTTCTGGCAACGCCCTCTGAAACTTACTTAGACGATATTCTGGTAATTGCGAAAGGATGAAGCGCTGGGTAGCTGGAGCTTCCCAAAAGGTAGGAGTACTCATCTGAGCGATCGCTAAACTTAAAGTTGCATAACCAACACTATCGCCTTCAATTTTTAACTTGAAGTTGTCAGAGATAATCTTCCAATCATGGTGAAATTGCAGACCGTATTTAAGGGTGTGATTAACTTGTCCACCTGCGAAAGTCCACCACAGCGCCCGATCTGTTTCTAATTGGATGCTTGATTGAACTTCTGTCTGAATCATGTGTTTGATCAGTATTTCAAATTCTGAGTGGGTTATGCCTGAAAAATCAGGAACTACTGAGAGTTGCCCCCAGCAGCGTTCTGGGCTAATGCCACCAAATTGGAGAGTAAGTGCTAGTAGCTGATGTACAAGTACGGCCCATGCGCGTGTCTGATTCGGTATAGATTCGACCCAGCCTTTCTTCGCTAGTTCAATGATGGCGATCGCTTGCAAAACGGCCATGCTCAGGAGCGTTCTTTATTTGATGAGGTACTACCAACTGTTGAAGAAGATGATGTTTGGATTGCAGATCGTAATTTTTGCACACTCAAGTTCTTATTCGGTGTTGCCGCTCACAAAGGCTACTTTATTATTCGACAGCATCAAAGTATGCCTTGGCAAGCAACTGATGATTTCTGGTTAGTAGGTCAAAGCGATAGTGGTACTGTATTTGAGCAAAACATCGTCTTGAGTGCCGATGATGGTCAACTGTTAAAAGCACGACGAATTAAGGTCTGTTTGAAGCAGCCTAATCGTGACGGGGACAGAGAAATTTTAATTCTGACAAATCTGCCGTCTGAGGTTGCAAATGCAATGTTGATAGCGATTCCCCCTGAAAAATGGTGTGTTTTTCAGAACATCACCTTCATAGAATTATCGCAACTTCTCAAACATCTGGCAGGCCATGTCAAGCTGAGGGCTTTTCGTCGTCATCCGCGAGGTCTTAAAAAACCTCAACCAAAGCGGACTTATCTCAAGAATCGACCTCATGTCTCAACTTTTAAGATTCTAAACCAGAAAAAACTGGAAAATAACACACCTTGAAAGGGCTAGTCCTAATTTTGTTAACTGCAAGTAGAATTATTTACAAAAATTTTGCAGATATATTTAAATCCTCTGCTATCTAAAAGATATAGCTTCTGGTGATGGAGTGCTGATTTGAAAATCTGAATCGTAAGGCGGGAATTTATGCGAGCCTCTCAAAGGGAGGAGCTTCGTCGCTAACGCAGATTCGTTGATTAACTCGATTCAAATGAGTATTCTATCGTTGAAAAAATAACAACATTCCATGTGGGTTATCTAAAAATACATCTTTATTACTATTGTGATTTTGCGATTCATCCCCTTGCAAATCTTGACTTGAAAGTGAGTACACATCAGTTGCAACAAGCTGATATCCTTGAGTATTGAAATAACCAACTAGTTTATCAGGCATGACATGAGATGCGCCGTAACTTGGTAACAAATTATGTTCAATTTTATCCTGGTCTAAAATATTTAATTGCACAACACCTGTACGACAAAATATATCAAAATCAATCGACTCGATTAAGCCACTTGTAGTAATTTCTATTGAATTTAATTCCATCGCTAGTTGCTCTATACTCGCAAAATTCCGCGACCACGGGTTGCCCATTAAAAATAGCCTTATCGATATTGCTTCTGGCTGCACCTTCACGATATCAAGTAATGTTGTTGTAACCGTATGTGGTTGTAAGTAATCTAATACTCCATGAACCGAAACTAGCCGCAGGCTATTTGGAGCGTAAAGTTTTGTCAATTCTAGTTCTGCTAGATTGCGATCGCAAAAATAATTTAACTGTAGGTTTGGGTATTGGCTGCGTAAAGCTAAAAACTTTTCTGGCGGCTCAGTAGCAATGTCGTAACAGTCGATTGTCGGAAGTTGGTAGCGCGTCAAGTCAACTCCCTCAAAACCAAAAAAAACTTCACGTTCGGCAAAACCTGCACCCAAGATAGCTGCACTATCACCGTTACCTGAAAGAATCGCTTCCCAAGTCAGGGGATAAACATTGGGGGTAAGCTCCAAAAGTCTAGCTCGACTAATCTCTAGAATATTGCCACTGCCCTTGTTTTCTAGGAATCTTACTGCCATAAAACCTCGCTATATTATGAAACAACCTTGGGACGACTGATTAGGGTGATATCTTTACCTTCGCCCAAACGGTACACTTCTGTGCGATCGCCAACATCAATTTCAAAAAACCGATAGCTTGTAGTAAACCGCGCCCACGGTGCCAAAGGATTAATTTTTGGGAGATTGGTTGTTGCTTGGTAAGTAATTTCAAACCCCGCTCCCCCATCTTGCTTGAACATCTGCAAAAAACATTCGTAGTCTCTAGCGTGCCAAAAATCAGTCGTTCGGCGACGCACCACATCTTGTGAGTCAGAACTCATCGCCCGTGCTGCTGATGCGGACACGATTAATTGCAAATTGTCAGACATTCGCGTTAAAGCAAGTTTCTTGTCTGGGTTTGAAAATATTTCATCAACAATTGGTATAAGCTCAGGGTGCAAACAAGTTTCGGCAATGTAAAACCCTGAATACTTGCTGATATCATTCTCAAATTCCCGATCAACTAGTCTTTCTGAATCACAACTAACCGACTTTCGTAAGCTCGCAAAAATCAAGTCTTCGTATAACTTCTGCTGCGATGCTGGCGTTGCTGCAATAATTTTGAATGCAGACCCACGCATCCCCTGAATTCCTATCAAAGCACAGGTACAATCGAGGGATGCCGCCCACATTGCTAGAAATTTTCGATAGTTGGTATAAAGCATTAATGCTTCCTGGTAGTCAGGAGCTTTAATTTTGAGTAGATGCTTTACTGGGTTGGGTTTAATTTCCCATCCAGGCTTGCATAGTAAAGCCCATAACGCAGAAGAATCTTCAATGGCATCCATGCATTTATGCCCCAAGCTTATTAATGACAATTATTGGTCTGTCCGTTTTTGTCAAACCTCATGCGGGATATCAAATCCTTAAGATGCGCTGGATCTACACCAAACCTATGAGCAATGTCATACTCCTCATCTTCAGTTGGCGGTGCATTTAGTGTAAGTAAATGCTCCAAAAAAGGTTGCGACCCCCCTAAAGGCAAACCATCATCCGTAAAAGGTAACCTATGTTCGTGCATTGACTGCTCAAATACCGCAGGGCGGGTATTTTGTAGCCACGCTACAACCTCACCAGGTTTTGGCGGCTCTATCCCCAGTCGATCGCATTCTTCTAATAACTCGTTTGATAATTGCGATTCTACTGCGGAGACGCTGTGCGAACGCACCACCAAATCCTGCAACCACTCTTGTAGCTTTCCTGTCTCTGGCAGTTGCCAACCCAGCGTCTGGCAAGCAGCTACAAACTCTTGTCCAATAACAGCTTCCCTATGCAAATTTTTCAGAAATGCAGCATACTCGTCTTCCGATAAGACATTAAGCTGCTGCTGAAAAAACTTTTGAATTTCTCGACTTAAGCGAAATATACGTGATGCCTGAAAATCATTGTCTTTCTTGATACCCTCAATATCACCCAAGCCAAGGGAGAGATTATCTACAAACCAAACCCCTACCTGGCCCACTTCTGGTACTGATAAACCCAAGGATTCACACGCAAATATCAGTTCTATGCCCAAAGAGGTATAACCAGAAAACATCTGCTCCAAACTACCCGGTTGAGGAACCGACTTACCACTTTTTTGAGCTAGGTCAACTAAATCTAAACCCAAATCAACTAAACGCCTTAAAGCTTTCGCCAAAGTGCCACCCAATATCGGCAGTAAATCATCTACCTTTTGCCGCACACCGGGCGCAAGGGTAAAAGATACTCGGTCAGTATCCCCTCCAGAAAAGCGTTCGCGCTGATTTGACACACGTTTTTTGAACTTGGTTTATCGAGGTTTCTCTTCAGTTTATAGAAACAACAGGGGTTTTAGTTACAAACCTTAAGTTTTATATCAAAACCTATATCGCTAGAACAAATAAACACCTCACCATCAATAAACCTTGTAATTTTAGTGATGCACTAAATCTAATTAGTACATCACTAAATGTTAAATAATATTAATTTAATGCATCACTAACTCGGCAAATCGGTAAACTTTACCTAAAAAGCACAAAAGAAGGGCTTGAGATAAATCGAGCTAACTCGGTAAAAATCGTGCAAGAGCTAATAAAGATGCCAAAGAACTACAAAATACTAGAAGTACTACCAAAACAAGGACTAAAACCCAGACAATTTCTACGCCACTGTTTTGATATCGCTGAACTCACTCCCAGAGAACTGCTCGAAGAAGAAACCGACTCACAATACCGCAAAAAATGTATCACTGTACTATGTGCAGTCTTAGGTGTACAAAGACCAACAGTTCGCAAGTGGGGAAGTGATCTCAACTTTGATGGGATACCCAACTACTCCAAAGTTTCACTTGCTTACATTCACGCTGCCGAAATCGTGCCAAAGCAGCTAAAGAGCATCTTGAGAGGAGAATACAACGCACCGGAAGTAAATGCTCAAACATTTCTAGAAAAAATACTCCTTCAAGGGTTAACTGAACAACAAGTACTACAAACTGTCTCTCACGCCAATTTTCGCGCAACGTGTGTCAAAACTCTCACGCAAGTATTACATATTGGCACCAAGTCAGTCCAAGATTGGGGTCAGGATATGTCGTTTCACAAAATGCCCAAAATTCATAAACACACCTTGGGCTACGCCTTGGCTGCTATCTCCAAATCATCATCAAAAAACTTGCAGAAAGCAGCTTGACTTATTTAACTAGTCGAATTAGCAAACTTGGTCTTAAAGATAAGACCGCGCATATTAGTGCATGAACAACATCATGACTACAACAACTTTTGCAAATAATTCATACATCGAGCAGCATCAGGTAGACTCCAATCCTACCACCCACATAGAGCAAAGTACCCTAGAGTACCTCCATATGGCTTTCTTACTCTACGAGTACAAGCAGACTTACACCAAAAAAGAATATCGCGCACTGTTAGAAGAGTACGGTTGGGATAAGGGCAGTGGTGAGGAAAGGCGATCGCTCCGAATTGCCGAGAATTTTCAAGCATTTATCAGTTGCCCGGAACACTTGGCGGTTTTACCAATATCGCTACTACTTCGGTTATGTTCTGTGAACTACAAAATCCTAATTGATGAATTGAAAGATATTTCTATTGGTGGATTGACTTGTGGATTAGTGTTAAAACTGATTGAGAAAAGAAGATTGTTTCTCAAAGCCATGAATCAAGAAAGAAAAGATGGCAACTGGCGAGCAACACCAGATGGAAATAGATACTATACCTTCGGCAAAATTATGGAGGATGACCACCAAACAGGAGTGTTTACCGAGAAGTTAATAGAGGAATTGGGATTGTCACCGCAGCGAATTGTCAGAAAGGCGATCGCTGATTTATATGAAAAGCATCAAGCTGAGATAGCCAAGAATGAAATCGGCTCTTTTGAAGAACTAATCCCTTGTGAACAACTCACTGACACCATAGAAGAATTGATTGCTGTCAACGATGAAAATATCGTCAACCCAACAAACCTTGAGGTAATGCAGCGAGAACTTGAAACCTTGTGGCAAAGGGATACAGAAGAATATGACTGCGAAGAATACCTGGAAGAACCTGAAGAGTCAAACATTGACTTTGAAGAAGATGAGATTCAGGCAGTAGAAAGTACATTGGCTGGGATGTTCGGTACAAATGAAGTCCCAGCAACTGATGCAGAAGTCCTCGCAGACATATTGCGGAAAGCTTCAGATTATTCCTCAGTGCGCTGGGGGCTATGGCAATATCAACAAGCTAAAGAAGAAGCTTGGAAGATCCTCTCGGATTCGGAAAGGAAATTTGTATGGCAGATGCTTCCAGAAGCAATCAAAAAGCTTAGTAATGCCAAGCGTGAAGGGTTGATTGTCAACTTTTATGAGATGGAGTCAGGAGGAGTATATAAAGTCTTTACTACAGATTACCCACTAATAGAAGAAACAGTTAGTAATAGTCGGTTAGACAGATGGCTGGCAGATTTGAAAGTCAGGCATAACTCCGATTGTAATTGACATGTGTTAAAAGCCAAGTGCAAAAAATTAACATTAATTAGAATCTCAATGAACTCAACAGCAGCAAACAAAAAAATAGCTGTTAGCCTATTCTCCGGGGTGGGTGGATTTGACTTGGGATTTAAAGCAGCAGGATTTGAAATCGCGATCGCTATTGATAACAATCCCATCGCCTTAGCAACATACCAACATAATTTCCCGCATGCCACAGTCTTGTGCAAAAACATTCGGGAAGTGACAGGGGAAGAAATACGCGCCCATATTCAGGCGAAGTACATCAATTGGGACGGGGAAATTCATGCCGTTTTTGGTGGCCCACCATGCCAAGGATTTAGTGTTGCCGGACTGCAAAATGTTGAGGATGAGAGAAACTCGTTGGTAGGGGAGTTTGTTCGGCTAGTGTTGGAACTCAATCCTCTAGCTGCAATCATGGAGAATGTGCCGGGGATTGAAAATCAGAAGTTTGGCTGCATTACTGCTAACCTCCAAGCAGTGCTAGAAGAACATTATTTCCTTAGCAAATGGAACCTGAACGCTTCAGATTACGGGGTTCCGCAAGCTAGAAAAAGGGTGTTTTTTGTTGCATCTAAGTTTGGAGAAATTATACCGCCAAAGCATCAACCTCAACATACAGTTAGAGATGCGATCGCGGACTTGTTGCCAGTCCCCCTACTCCCCAAGCAAAACACTCAAGAATGGCATCCAGATTGGGTGAAGGGAGAATATGCTAAGTATCTTGAAAAAATATTCCCAAATCTTGGTATAGTAACTAACATTAGAACGGGATTCACAGCGACAACACATACACCAGAAGTAATTCAGCAATTCATCAACACTCCCCCAGGTGCGAGAGAAGCTAAATCTAAATCAAAAAAGCTGCAATGGGATGGATTCTGCGTGACGTTAAGAGCGGGGAGTGGCAACCGCACCGCATTACGTCCCCTTCATCCAGAACAGCCACGAGTTATCTCAGTTAGAGAAGCTGCTCGCTTACACAGTTATCCTGATTGGTTTAATTTTAGTGAGGCAATACTCCACGCCCAAAGAGAAATCGGAAATTCGGTACCCCCATTGCTTGCATATGCTGTGGGAATGCAAGTTAGAGAACATCTAGAATGTAATACCAGTTATCAGATTAATTGCCAAAATTGGCAAAACTGCCTATTTTTACCAATTTCTTGCAATTTTAAGAATATATCGGTTTTTGTCAATGAAATGCTGTCTTTAAGCGGGTTAAGTAAAATCAGCAAAGAGCGATCGCCTCCACGTCTGGCTAAAAGAAAGCAAAANTTTGTTACTTGTCTGTAGGTCTGACGAGATAATAAATGATTATTTTAACCGCGAATTGTGTGCGTCACTCTGGGCAAGAAGACCACCAAACAAGGGTACTCAGACAGGAATTAATTGATGGATATGGGCTACTTCCCCAACAAATTCTCCGTGAAGCGATCGCAGATTATCACGCCAAAATCAAATCCCAAGAAAAAGAGCAGTCCCAGGAAGTATTAGCTCTAACAACAGCCAGAGAAGCAGGTTTAATTATTGACTACTATGAGTTGGAAAATGGCTGGCTTCAAGTATTTATTGCAGGTGAAGATAAGCCTGTAAGCATTAGTAAATCAAATGTAATTAGTTGGGTACAAGAACAAGAAAAACTCAACTGCGTAACTACGTAAACCACCACAATCAGCTAACGCCTCAGGTTTCAAAATAATCCTAAAAAAAGCATAAATGGAATTGTCAGGAAAAATACCCTCAATTCCTTGCTGCTACATGATTGAGCTATCTCGTCCACTTGGAAATGAGAAACATCAAGCTCGTTATTACTTAGGTTCATGCGCGAACCTCAAGAAAAGATTTCAGCAGCATCTACAAGTATCTGGAGCAGCATTTACTCGTGCTGCGATAAAACGCGGCATCGAATTCAAAATTGTCCACGTGTGGAAGACTTCAAGTAAACAAGAAGCCCGTCAGCTTGAAATTCAACTCAAACGATATAAAAACCACGCACAATTATTAAGGAGAGTGCAAAATGTCAAAACGAATTCCACAAAAACTAGGTAGATACAATTTAAGACGCAGATTACGCGGAAAAGTTTTGCTATCAAAGGTTACAAGCTTGATTTGCTATCAACATAACCATCAAGAAAAAACCTGCACAACTGCAAGGAAATTCATTCGCAATAACAATATTCAACCACCATGTGTTATCACAGTACTCAAGATATCGGGTAGTGAATAAAAATTTTTCTTGTAAAACAATGGATTGTTTAGCTATAAATATGCCATTGAAAATCACAAATTATTCTCACCGGAAATAGCGTCAGTTGCTAGTTAAATCAGCTATCACTTAAATCTACTATAGCCTGCCATATCTGGCAGGCTAAAAACTGTTGTAATCTTTATTAAAGATGCAAAGACTGGAGGTGTACCTAGAATTGTTACTGAATGAATAATTACAAATACCCAGTAACACTAAACTAAAACTGGAATTTTATAGGTCAAAATGCCAATTACAGTCATGTTATATTATCCTATTGATATTTAACTAACGAGTTAATTGTTTAATTAACCATGATATTTGTTGATTACTAATTTTTTCTTGCTGACATTTGATCTGTAATGGCTTTTCATCAGTAACCAAGATTCTCTCGAAGGTTTTGGCGTAGTGGAGGTTTAGAGCATCTTGAACGCTGAGTGTGCCGTCACGATATTTTCGAGCAGCATTAAACCAAGTAGATTCAGTTTGAATAGTTTGAAATCCAAAGTTATTGATTATTTTTATAAAATCGGTATAATTTGGATGCTGAAACTCCGAAATCACTACATCAAGAACTTCAACAGAAGTTAGTTGGATAAATGCTGAGTGGCGATAAGCTTGTTGTAACTCAATCAGAGCAATAGTATCTAATAGAACAATCACATTGTATCCTCCTCACCTTGTTTTAACCATTCAGAGAGTTTTTCCCGTACAGTTAAAACATGTTCTCCTAAAATTTCGGCAGATCGAGATACAGTAAGTTTCTTTTCTATTAATGCCGTATAAACCAAGCGTTCCAAACGATTCAGCCTTTCTGGTAATGGTAGTTTCTCTGGCTCATCTTCTGGACCATATTTCTTGTTGAGTACGCCTAACTGTTGACCCTTTTGCTGCTTTGTAATTAATTCAGCTTGTTCTGCTCGATACAATATTGTGCGAAGACTGATGCCGTAACGTCGCTTGATATCTTTTAAGAGCGGTTCAGGAAGCCAGCGATTACGGTAGGCATGAAGCTCTCGTAAGACAGCACCTCTAGGCATCAGTACTGCACCTGCTAAATGATTAGCAGCTTTTTCTCGTGGTTCAGTTGGACGAGAACGGGTTTGGGGTACTTTGTATTCACGACGATGAAAAATTAAGTGTGCCACTTCATGAAGGGCAGTAAAAAATTTTCTTTCTGTGGGATGATCTTCATTGACAAAAATTACCGCACCCCAAGCCTCAGTATAGGCGGAGAAACCAGAAACTTTTGCTGGTAGCAAGTATGGGATAACTTTAAGACCTTTTGATTCTAATAAAGCTAATACGTCACCAATAGGTGTTAATTCTCCTACTCCTAACCAGTCTCTTACCTCTGTTGCTAACTCTTCTACAAGTATTTCGTCATAACCTTCTAGGGGACGGAGTGCAGGTATTGCAGGAACCTCTCCTAGCAACGCTTCTACTTCAGCATAGTCAACAGCTTTTTGGGTTAAATGGTCTCGCACATAGGGGGTAAGCGCAGATGGTTCATCAGATCGGAAAAGCAAGTTAACTTCTAGTTGCCCAATCCCCTTTAGAGAGTCTGTTGGTTGATCAAGTAGAAGTTCTAGCGATACTCCTAAGACTCTAGCAATTTTAGAAATTTGTAGCAGTGATGGTTCGCGTTCGCCTCGTTCCCATGCTGCGATTGTTTGCCGAGTTACGCCTATCTGTTCTCCCAGTTGTTCCTGGGAAAATCCTGTTTGCTCTCTATAAATACGAATTGAGTTAACATTTTCCATTTGCAATTTGACGATTTATGATGTTTAAATGTTATATTGTGTTAGACTGAGTTAAATTTTTGACAAATAAACAGTTATGGCCATTACTACAAATACTGTTGAGATTGTCTGGTGCCAAGCTATGGTTGTGCCTCATTACGACCCTCGTGTTTGGCGTAAAGACCAATGCGGTGCTTGGATTAATAGATACGAATATGGCAATAGAAACTCCCCTTATGGCTGGGAAGTAGACCATATAACACCTGTTGCTTTGGGTGGTAGTGATGTATTATCAAATCTCCGTCCCCTTCAATGGAAGAATAACGCTAGTAGGCAAGCGGTTCGACTCGTCTGCTCGGTAATATCTGTAGGAAATCTTAATATGGTTACTTACTAGTAGACTGTTATGTTTCTGGATTACATGACAAATAGCGACAGATAGTTGGCGGAAAACAAAGTATTTTTGTTATTTATTTTTAACATTTATCAGGTGCAAATGTCGAAAAAAAGGAATTAATATGTAGTTTCTTAGTCAGAAATGAGTTGCGAAGGTAGCAGGAGAATGCCTAATTAGCAACAACTGATAGTCAGCAATAATTATGCTGTCACAGGATAACGAGTATTGATTGTTACACTACCCTCTGTTAAATGTTCTAAGTTTATTCAATAAATTTTAAATAGTAGAAGTAGTAATGGTATTTCCTAGAGTTAATCCAAACTTGCCTCCCAACTTTTATGAGCTTGATGAGTACACCTTTCAGGACTTGTGCTGTGATCTGCTCTCAGAACAACCTAGAATCGCTACTTGTGATGTTTATGGCACACGAGGACAACAGCAAGATGGAATTGACCTTTTAGCACATTGTGATGATGGAATTTACACTGAAGTGGGACAGTGTAAATGTTATAAAGATTTTCCACCTCGGAAGATTATTGATGCGTCAGATGAATTTTTTCAATACATCGACTACTGGCTAAACAAAAAGGTTCGGCGATTTATTCTATTTGTTGGCTGCGATCTCAGTCAAACTCAGCGACAAAAACAAATTGAGATTGAAAAGCAGCGCTTTGCCTGTTTTAACATTCAGTACGAGGTTTGGTCAGCAAGCACAATACGCCAAAAGTTAGCACCTCACCCTGAAATTGTTCTTCGTTACCTGCGATCGCAGGAATGGGTAGAAAAAATTTGTGGTCGTGCACCTCGACCATACCCTCAACTTGCTGAGAACTCTAGAGCTACAGAGTTAACGTTTGGGGTTATTAGTTCAAAACTTGAACGTTTATCTTCTGAATTATCTAAGACAAAAGCCAAACAACTAGAAGAGTACCGGGAACTTTATCGGCAAGGACGCTTACAACAAGCTTACACTTGCCTTGAAGCCCTTCGAGGCGATGAAAGCTGGGATGTATTCGATAAACCCTTGCAGGCGCAGATTTTACAGTCCATGTCAGGGTATTTTCTTAGTGTAGAGCAGAATATTGAGAAAGCTAAAACATTAGCGGTAGAGGCACGCAACATTGATCCAGAAGCAGATAATTCTCTTCTACAAAGTTTGATTATTTATCACACAGAGGATGCAGAAGCTGCATTGAAGCAGATTGATAGCACGTCCAGTATAGATATTTTTAATCTCAAACTTGGGTTGTTGCTAGAAATACAACGCACAGATGAGGTTATTACAATGCTGGAAAACCTTCCTCCTGCTTTGGAACCGGATGCAGAAACTAACCGCATACACGCTTTAGCATTTTTAGACATAGGGGATATTACTGCTGCTCAAGTAAAGATTCAGCAAGCTTGTTATGAAAAACCAAATTGGGAAAAGATTCAGATATCTGAGGCTACGATCAATTACTACAGTGTACTCTCACCTGCTGTCCCTAAGCGTTTAATCAACTACCCTCAGCCTGTTGACTGGTCATTAATTAAGCGAGACGACGAAAGTTTAAAACGTCTACGCATGGCAGCAGATAAGTTTAACCACTTGGCATCTCAAACTGAGCGAGGAGAGAAAGAACGCCAGTATTGGCAAGTGTGGTATTTAGCTTGTTTAGCTAACGACCCAGACCGTCAGTCAGAAGCTCAAGACTTATGCCGTACCCTTCTTGCTGAAGACCCAACTAATCCACAAGCAATTGTTTGGGGAACTGTTCGCAATTATGAAATTGATTTAGTTGCCAGTCAGCAAGTATTGGAAGTATTTGTGGAAAAGTCAGGCAACGATATTGAGCGTATTGCGGCTCTGTTTGGAATATATATTTATTTTGGGATTACTAAGCAAGCCTTAGAGTTACTAAATCGTAACAGAGAGAAATTTGAGCAAACTGGAAACCAAGAATTATGGCTTTTTTGGCATATTCAAGCTTTAGCAATAAACGGAGAGTTTGATACTGCGTTTCAAGAAGCCGAAAGCTGTAGCAATCTCAGTTTTCGTCGCAGTATTCAAGAAGGTATCCGTAGAGAAAAAGCGCGGATGAGCGGTGAATGGCAGGAATTTGCTGAATATCTAGATAAAAGCTGGCAGGAAAGCCGTAATGGTCAATATTTATGGGAATCTTGTCAGTTGCAAGCTAGTTTACAAAACTGGGCTTATGTAGCCGATAAGGCAGATGATTTAGTAAACACAGTAGGAACAGCAGATGCTCTGGATCTGGCAGCACAATCTGCTTCACAGGCTGGTCGCTATGAGCAATGCTTTCAACTTTTGAATAAGCATCAACGGCTTTTCCCTGGTGGGAACTTACCTCCATATTTGCGTCGCTTCAGAGCCTATTGTCAAGCCAAACTAGGGTTGATTTCACAAGCTGTCGCTGAGGCAGAGGATTTAGTGCGATCGCAAGAGACGGTTGAAAACTTAGTAACCTTGATAGGACTTCAGCGAGATCAAGGAAATCTTCGAGGAGTAGCGATTACAGCTTCCCGACTATTAAGGCATGAAAATGTTCACCCAAATGCCCTGTTGCAGGTAGCAAGGTGGTTATTATCAGAAGATCCTGAATTGTCACGTCAGTTATGGCAGCAGGCAATTACTGCAACAATTGAACCCGAAATTTTAGGGGAAGTGATTACATTAGGATACAACTTGGGATTAGATCGTGAAGTCCAACCTTTTGCACAACGGGCAAGGATTCTTGCTATAAGCGGAGAAGGCCCATTTCATGCTGTAGAAGTGCATGAACTTCTTGAACTACAAAGAGAATGGGCAGAAAATGCGGCTTCAATGAATCGCAAATATGACAATGCTGAAGCTCCGATCCATTTAATTGCCCAAGCGCGTAGATTGGCACTCACTAGCATTTTCCGAGTTCTTCTCAATGAAAATGCTAACAAACCTAATCCCCATATTCAGCCAGCAGTATTGATACGCTATGGGGTCCGTCCCTTTCCAGAAGAATTTGCAGACTCCAGCAATCAATGGCGACTGCACCTAGACATATCAGCCTTTTTGCTAGCTGCTCACCTTGGTATTTTGGATGTAGTGGAACGACGATTTAGTCCAATTCGGATTTCTGCAACACTACCAATTGCTCTTTTGCAAGAGTGTGAGTACTTCCTACAGCATCAACCTTCTCGGCTAGCAAATCACCGCGAAATCATACGACTGTATCAATCAGGACAATTACGAGAACTATCTCAGTCTCCAACACCAGAATTTAATGAATTAATCGAACAATTGGGTGAACAATCAACTATTTTGCTGGAGCAAGCTCGTGCAGAAAACGGTTTTGTGGTTGAGTTCTTGCCGTTAGCACGACTAGATAACAACGATGTAAAACAGCCCGTTACGCTTGATGAAGCAGATCAGCAACGAATGATCAACTGTCGTGCGTTGGTCGAAGTGTTGAAACAAGAAGGCATTTTATCCAGTAACTCATATGAAACGGCATTGAATGATCTTGGGGATCAAAGGTATCAAGATTTGCCACCAAAGTTACCAGCACGGAATGACTTGATATTTGTTAACTCTGAGTTAGCTAATCTCTTGGCTGGGTCAGATTTACTGGCAAGAGTCTGTCGCCATTTTCGAGTTTTTGTAACACATGACTGTATTCGTGAAGGACAGGCAGCAATCAATGCCTATGAGCATTCATCTGAAGTTATAAGATGGCAGAGAGGGCTTATTCAGCGTGTTTCAACTGGATTAGAGCAAGGAAAATATGAAGCGATCGCAGTTGCAAATCCTGACTCCGAACAAGAGCTTGAGTTGCTGCATTCATGGAAAGAGAATGGATTAACAGTATACGACTTATTTAGATATACGCCTCAGCCAGGAGATGTTATTTGGATTGACGATCGCTTCTTCAGCAAATACCCGAATCGAGATAACATTGTGCCAATCATTGGTGTGTTAGATATTTTGGAGGCATTACGGGTAAAAGGGGATCTAAATGAAACAAGTTACTACAAGAAAATTTTACAACTCCGCACTAGTAACATTCGGTACATTCCCATCAACAGTAAAGAAATTATTTATCATTTGAAGCAAGCACAAATAGAGAATGGAAGAATTCGGGAAACGGAAGAACTAACAGTCATTCGTCGCTACGTCGCCTCTTGTTTATTAGATTTGCATAGACTTCAGCGTCCTCCGCTACCTGAAGGCTCACCTAGCCCTGACGGTGAAATGATGTTTATCTTTGAGTGCTTACGCGCAACACAAGATTCAATCGGCGAAATTTGGGTAGATACCAATTTTTCAGAAGAAATAGCCATTGCTTACTCTGATTGGATTTTAGAAAATTTATATACTGGTATTTTTGGTGTTCGACATTTATTGCCCAATATTGATCTAAATAGTGATGGGCTTGATTTTATCAGCCAAGACATTAGCACTTTGTATTTTCAAGGTCTTAAATTTTGGGAAATCGAAATTAACGCTATCAATGAGACTCCCAATCGTTGGCAGAAATATTTTGAGTGGCTTGAGCTACGAATAATAGACAGACGTTTTAAAGCCAACCCAGAGTTAAGTATTTCTGTGGCGCAATTAATCAAGAACATTATTCTTTATCTGGGGCGAGAGCAAGAAGGTGATGAATCACTGCAAGACTTGAACCAAATAATGTTGCAGCAGTTTTACCGGGAGCTTCCAGAAATCCTAAAGGATGAACTCAATACCGATCCTGAATTGATGGCTTATCTTCAGATTCAAATGGTTGAATCTATCAATCTCACATTGCCAGGTTCGCCCAGTTCTCTCGTATTTCCGGTATTAGAATTTTTACCAGCGATCGCAACAGCGATTAATGACCAAGATACTATAATTACAGCATTACAGCCACAAACAGCTTTTAAAATTCAGGCAGTTCAGAGTAATTCTTCCATTCAACTCCGCTTTATCAATGAAGCAGACTCAATAATTTATGTGTGGCAAGACGATGTAATGCTTCTGGCATCAGATAATCCTAATGTACGCGAACAAGTTTTGCGATCGCATCATTTCTGGTTTGACTGTGATAATTCTAGGTTTGAAAAGGTGATTGGCGAAATTCTATCCACCACAGACCTCCGCAGACGTATTGACCAAGCAAATGTATGGCGTAATCAATCAGCAGCAGTTTTTTACTTATCATTTGAGCAGAAATTACGTCACGCTCATACCTTTAGAATTGATGAGTTAATCCCTTCATCAGGTGCTGGTCTGCTACGACATTTTCATCTTGAACTATGTGCAGCAGAAAATTTGAACTTTCATGAAAAATTAAACAGGGCAGCAGAATCCTTATTGCTTACCGAAGGACTTGAGATTTGCCTAGAACGTCTTGCTTGTCTTCCGGTGAAACTTCCTATGCAAGTAAGAGAAGCATTTAGCCAGTTACCATCAACCGAGAGACAAGCTTTGCTACATAGGCTTGTACCTCAACTAGCATCTCCGGTATGCAAACTACATCTGATTGATTTAGCACTGCTTTGTCCCGACTCAGCTGGCTTAGTTCAAAATATCCTTGACGAACTTTTTGATGAACTGGGTGAAATTCACTTCCGATTATTTAAAGCGATTCTTAATCTCTTGGGTAGTGAGTTTAGTTACTGGAGTGAGACGAGAGAATGGGTATCGTCTATTCAACTAGCAATGATTTGGGCACATGCAAGTAAACTGCATAATCTGCTCTACCATCCCACAATGCAATTAGAAGAGTTGACTCAAGTCTTAGAAAGGAATACTAGGTTTCTCCCAATGAGTGCCGACATTCTTGATCGCAATCCAGAATTCTGGAATGATGTTCTCCACCCTCGGCGACTTAGCAGGATGAATCTGGTAGTTCATGGACTGGCAGCAATCTTAGTAGAGCATGATTCAGAGTTTCTCAAAGCAGTAGAAGTTCCAGCAAAGATAGCTGCCTTTGCTGTTAAAACTGTTGAAGGTCAGCAATACCTTGCTACAAAATTATTTCATGATGACTCATCTCTGGCTCAAAATAACTTGGGATCTCTACTAGGCGGAGAACGCAGCGACTACTTAACTCCTTTACTTGGAACAGACTTAGGACATCAAGTTGCATCTAATAATTTAAAAGCATTGGTAGAAAATGCTATTGATACTCTTTCTAGTGAGCCTCTATCTAAAAATGAATGGTTATTGATTATTGGAATAATTCTAGACTTACCAATCTACAAAGATTTAACAGATAAACTTAACAGTCTAGTGACAAATCTCAATGTAGTTGAAATTTATAAGAACGAACCATCTACTGCAATGTTTGCCCTGATTGTAGCGTCAGATCATGCAGTCAATACTGGAAACAAAAGTTTATGCTCACGATTAGAACAAGACTTAATTCAGATAGCCAGTTTAATTAATATTCAAGAAAAGATAGAACAGGTAGATGATGGGATTTATGCCAATGTCTTAGAAATTGCTCTCAAACTTGCTATAAGACCAAACGATCCACGCAGGACAAGCCGCTCCCTAAATATTCTACTGGACAAACTTTTCCTTACTTGGTTACGTTTTGCGAGTAGGCGCGTTAATGGATTATTCACTGTAACTCAAGATTTACCTGCTAATCAACTACATGGATGCTGGAAAACTATCTTACTTTTTCGAGCTTTATGTACTGAATAATGCGGATACAAAATGCTTTTAAGTATTTACTATTGCCAAAATGATATGTAAGACTCATTGCGATAATTTTAGAGATGTAACCCAGTCATTCTATTACCTTTTTTAAAAAAGAATATTAACCTTTTGTTAGTTAAATTCAGATTATAAATTAATGTACATTTAGCCCACTGATAATTATGTTCAAATCATCAAATATAGAGACAGATAAAACAATACAAGCGAAAAAAATTCTTACTTGCATAGCAGTAGGACTAGTAGAACAACAAGAACAAATCACTAAAAAAAGTGTCCCTCCTATCACTAGTCCTAACGAACATATTAAATCTGGACTTGAACAATTATCTGTCTTGTGCATCAGCTACAAAACCATGCCACCTTTGCATCATAAAGAGGTAGTAAATTGGCTACACCAACCTGTAGAAGATTGGTCTGGAGTCGGGGAATTAATGGCTGATGCTAATCTTTTCGGCTCACTTTTATTTCTGGGACAACCTACAGATTTAGCTTACGAGTTAAGTGAAAGAATACGCTCAGGCAATCCTGACATAGAAATTCAAGACATTCCTTTCAAAGAAATTCTGGAATACTGTTCTGAAAATAAGTTAGATGAGCAATACATAAAAGCTAGGCTATTTCTAGTACAAAATCCTCATTTAGAGTGGGGAACCAAAATTATTAACAGCGATTTAGATTGGGAACCTGAAATTCGCTCCTTATTATGTGCCACTTATGAACGTATCCCCCTAACTTGTCGGGTTAAACAAAATGGGGTTGAACAGATAGCACTATGTCCAAGATGTGGATGGACTTTGGAGTGGCAAGGCTCTTCACGTCGTCGTGCAGTTTGTTACAGCGATTTGTGTTCCCGACTTGTTAATCTAAACGCTCCCGAAAAGTGGATTCCATACCGTCCAGAATCAATGCGAACTATTCGCGGTATCCAGGCTTCTGTAGTGGCTCCAGAACGGTCATTAATCCAATTAAGAGATACTCTAGTCAATCTAGGCATAGATTGCTCCCTTTACTCCAGTGTAGATAATTATGATTTAATGATTAAATTTCCAGATGGGAAAGTTTGGGCAGTAGATATGAAAGACCAAGCAAATGCTAGACAACTGGCTTGTTCTTTAAAACCTTTCAAACAATTTCCTGCATGGAATAAAGCTTTTTATATTTTTCCGGATTACAGATACAAAGGTAAATATAAAAAAGTATTTCAAGCTGTTTGGGATGTGAGATGTCAAGAAAACTCTGCTCTCAGAGATATAGGTATTTTCTCGCTGAAACAGTTTCTTGGTCAAGTTAAAAATTTTAAATTCTCTGAGGAGCAAAAATGAGAGATTGGCAAGATTGGTTAAAAGAGATTAGTAAAGAACTCCTCCGATTAGGACAAGATGATTTAATTCCTGTTACCTTTACCAAAACAGAAAGTAAAAGATTCTTTGAGGTTGAATTAGTAATAACTCTCCACGCCGAAATTTATCAAAGTGCAAGCAACAGTAATATTAAAGAAGCCTGGAGTTTATTAACAAACTTCATTCCGACCGAATTAATGAACAACCAGAAGCTGATAGAAGCTTGCACCAGAGTACGTCATAGAGTCCGGTATATTCGCACAGCAACAGCTTGGAACAAATCCCTTCTGTGGTATAGTCAACAACCTCTAAGCATCAGGCTCTTTGACGTATCTTTAGAGTCAGGAACATACACCAGGCAACCTGTAGTTAATTATGTTCCGCTGCGTGTAGAAACTATCAACAAGGCATTAAATGAACCAGCCGAGCATAAGCCCATATCGCGAAATTGGGCGAAATCAGAAAAAGAATATTGCTTTTATATTAATTCACAAGCAGTTTCAGTAGTTATTCCCACTAAACTAATTGAAGGAATTAAGGAGTGCTTATCTAACATTAGCACCACTGCAATACCAGTTAGTGAGCAACCAAGACGCCCATCTCCTTTATCTCCTTTGACAATAAGATTATGCGATTTAAGGGAATCAGCAATAAAACTTGAAGAAAAACTACCAGGACGAAAATGGCTTGAAAGATGGGAGCAGTTAAATTCATCTCTATCTTTAATAGGAGAAAACTTAGAGCCTACTGATGAATTAACAATAAATGGAATTTTTCACTTATTAGGACCTACGGGTTCTGGCAAAAGTACTATTATCTATTTGTCGGTACATGATTTGTGTGAAAAATATGCAATATCCGACAAAAATTTCCGTATCTGCATTATTGTTAATACGGTGACTGATGCCATCAATATGGCAGCTGATTTCGTAAAGATGGGCTTANNNGCTGCTCCAATATTGGGAAAAGCCAGAGGTTCTCATCAGTATCAATATGGAATGGCTCACGCCAACAAGCTACAACCAGAAGATTTATACCAACCCTATGATCCAGTAGAAGACACTCAGAATGCAGAATTATTAGACAATCCTGCTCTTCCTTGGCTAACAGGAAAATGTATCCTTTCCGGACTACTGGGTGAGGGTTCCATTCCGGAGAGTCAAGAACCCTGCCATAGTTTAGTAAGCCCAGAAGACATCAAAAAACAAGAAAAAAATTCCTCAGACAAAGTTACATATCATAGTTGCCCATTTCTTCCCATCTGTCCGGTTCACCAAGCAAACCGTGATTTAATCAATGCCTCTGTCTGGGTGGCTACTTCTGCTGCTTTTATTTACACGGCAATGCCTCCGGAATTAGTAGGAACTGAAATGCGGGTACTAGAAGCTGCCTATCATTACTGCTCCTTACTAATTGTAGACGAAGTAGATAGAGTACAAGTATCAATAGAAGACGACTTTGCTCCCTCTAACGATTTAGCTGGTTCTCAAACAGCCATACTTGATTTCATCGAACATACTTTAGCTGAGAAAGCTTTTTATTCAGGAAGAACACAACTTAATGACCCTCGTTACCACGAACTCAGAGGAGTTGCTAGGGAAGCCTCGCGATTATCAGACGCAATATTTGTCCGGCTATTTGAAAAAATACATTTACGGAAATGGATAGGAGAGTGGCCTCTTTATAATTCTTTAATTTACTATCAGTTAATTGATAATATACGCTCATTAGCACAAGCTGATTTCCCTGAAGCAGAATTATCAGGAATTTTATCCTTTTTAGAAGATGAATTTAAAAAGTACTATCTACTCCGCCCTTCATCAAATGGGTTAGAGGATAGTGAAATCAGCGAAAATGATTTAGAAAAGTTAGTCAGCGATGTCCGAAATGATAAAGGGGAAAATTTAATTAAAAAACTGAGAATTTGGCTACAACAACGTTTACCTTGGCACCTTCCTCAATCAGTACAAACACAACAGATATTAGAAAGATTAGAATTTAGTGTGTTGCTAACAGCAATGGATCGACAGGTAAACGAACTGGTTCGTTACTGGCTCTTAGCGACAGCGGAACTAGGCAAAGGACTTTCTTTAAGCCAAAATCCTCCAGATGAGTACATAGATTTAAATGTAGAATCACCTCTCGGTCATCTGTTAGGATATCAATTTGTAGACCAAACAGAGGAGAAAACTCCAAAGGGCTTACTAAGATATTTAGCTTGCTTCGGTTTGGGGCGTTATTTGCTATTGAAGTTTCCATACTTGTATGTAAATTTAACTGGCGACTATGGGCCTCACACACTAATAACTAGTGCCACCTTTGAGTCGCCTGGAAGTCCCCAATTCAATATTGGGATTAAACCCCGTGCAATTCTATCTCCACCCCCTGAAGCAGTGGAAGCGCTGTCTAACAGCCATTTTGAATTCATCCGAGTTCCAGATCGTACAGGAGAAGCAATAATAGTTAGCGGACGCTCTGGGAGAGGACGAAAAGATAGTCTACTGCAACTTACTCAGTATCTAGCTTTTGGCAGTGGTGGTAAAGACCGGATAACACAAGAGTTAGAGTACTGGGATTCTCTTGGCACACCAAGAGCTGTCATTCTAATTACAGGCAGTTACCCAGAAGCACAGTTAGTCGCTAAGGAATTGCAAGAATCTAGCAGGTGGAGAAATCGGGTAGATTGTCTTCAATCAGACAGAGACGAAAAAATTGCTGAATGGCTCCTACGAAGAGGACAAGTTGAACAATTTTCAACAAGAGGGCGTGATTTATTGGTAGCACCTTTGGGAGCCGTACAACGCGGATATAACATTTTGTCACCAATAACCAACAAAGCCTACTTGGGCAGTGTATTTTTTTTAGTACGCCCTTACCCAGTGCCAACAGATTTCGGTAGGCAAATTAGAGCGATAAACCGTTTGGTATTTGATGATATTTTACAAGGAAGTAATATTTTACCGTCTAGCTTAGGAGAAACGGCAGCAGAAGCGATCGCTAAATTGCGAAGCCTGTCTTACAAAAACTGGCATCGACGACTCAGAGCTTCACATCATGGCTCGGCTTCCATTGATGTTGATTTTTGGCATGAACTTCTTTGGGATCAAGCTGTTTCTATAGTACAAGCTTTGGGCAGAGCTACCAGAGGAAATGTTCCTACAAGAGTCTTCTTCTGTGACTCAGCATTTTATCCACAAGGTGCAGAACGTAGTCTCCTGAAAGGATGGGTAGAAATTTTTGGAGAGTACCTTTCTCCTAATAGCAATAAACCCCAGGTAGAACAACAATTAGCCAGAATTTTATATGGGTCAATTTATGACCGTCTAAAAGCTCTGGTAGAACATTTAGAACATAATAGCAACGGACGGTAAATAAAATGACTCAAGCACAAGAACAATTACCTCCCATTGACAGGCTACAGACTTTAGCTTGGTTATTCAATAATAATTTTGACCCTTTAGTCATGGGAGAAGTGTATGGATTAAGACGCTTAGTAACTTGGATAGACATTATAAAAGGTCTAGCAGATGTAGACCATACTCCTCCCATACTGAGTCTCTATGCAGCTTTAAGAGGTTGTGCCTCTGACATTCTCTACATTTTTCCTAACTCCTTTTCTCGCGTTCCAGAAATTAGACCAGAGTATTGGATAATTGTTCATGCTTATAGTGGTTTAATTGATTTAAACCAATTTTGGGCAATTATACAAAATTGGTTGTCAGTCAACTATGACCTGAAAGTAGTCAAATCCGTCCTAGCTGAGATAGAGTCAGGCCGTGCCAAATTAAATTGGGAACTCATAAATTTAAAAAATGCTCCCTTTGATGTTCTAGAAGTGGTCTTGCCTGAACTCATAGCACGCTGGTTAACTAGAAAGGGATTTCAGTTAGGTTTAAGGAATGCTAATGGTCATGAAGAATATTGGCCTTTAGTGGTGTCTCCATCTACTGGCAAAGAGGCTTATCTAGTTACCTGGCCTCCTATCAACTATTCACCTTCCAATAATGCTGAACAAGTAGCTAGGTATTCATATTACTTAAAGTTTTATATCGCTCCTCCTAACGGCAAAACTCCCTACTTGTTGCTATTTCAAGCAGGTATTAGACGCTATATTTCTAAACCTATGACTGCTTGGGACAATCCGGGAAATCAACCACTTCCCGGTGCCAGACAAAAAATATTCCTGCCGAAAGGAGAAGACAGCAGCGTTTATGTAGCAATGGAAAATTTAGGATGGCTCAAGCCAAATTCAGATCCAAGTGTAGAACGAGAAACTACTCTAATCAACCTCAAGTTAATGCGACATGACTCGGTTATTTGGAAAGCTAGAATTGACAAAATTTTGACGATGATAGCTCCTCATATCGATATTCCAGAACCAATGCAGTTTTTAAGCGACCCCGCAAAATATGCACCACAATATTTACTATCACACAGAACGCGACTAGGTTCTCACCCAGTAGGAGTTGGGCTAGAACCAGCTGATAGATTTGAGTTATTTGAAAGATTAACAACAGCTTTACCGCCTGGAGTAGTGGCAGCGCCAATCATCAATAAAATAGACTTTAGTCATTGCAGAAAACGGCGACTTTCTAAACCTAAAGAAACATTTACCATCAGTGAGCAAGTCTACCGCATTAGGATTTCGTCTAATTCAGTAAACACTTTGTTAGAGGTGTTTAGAGAATTTTTAGAAAGCAAACAAGTACAAGGAACTGTTCAAGAAATAGACAATGAAACTTACAAATTTACCAACTGTTTAGGAGAAAGTTATTTATTGAAAGTAGACAAAACTCCCTTGCCTAATGAATGGCTTTCTCCTTTATCTTTAGGTGGTTCTTATTCTGGTCAAGCCAAAGCAGCCGCCAGCAAAAACAGAGCTAGACTAATCGAACGCCAACTGGTAACGCAGCCTAAACCTAGTAACGAAAAACGAGGTATTCTTATCGAGTTAGTTGATTACCGGAAATTCGACAAGCAAAGGAGGTTAACTGACCCAAAAGCAGCAATTCGTTGGGGACACGCTTATGCAAGTTGGGTAAGTCAATTTTTACAACCAGAAACGGAATATATCAATCCAGAAGACTTTGCTCCTATAGATTCTAATGACGAAAAACAAGTTAAAAACTATGAAAGTAAAAAAAACAAGTTAAATACNACAAAAAAAGCTTACAAAGCAAGGTGCTTAAATGCAATTTTAGATTTAATGCGTCAGTTAAATTTTCCTTTAGGTATACCCTTTTATACGGGGTTTTATCAAACATCACTGCCTCATAATTTAGATATAATTGCTATCAAAATAATTCGCCTCAACGCTCGAAATAAAGGAGAAACAAAGGTAGTTATCCCTATACTTATCAAAATCCCTTCAGAAAATAATTCATCTCAAATGCAGGTGTGTTTACCAGGGGATTATGGAGTGACTTGGATGCCATATGATGAAAGTTTATTCACGGTAGCCATGTTTGAGCAGAAGTATAACTCAAACTATACCTCAGAGCAGATAAAAAACTTTGTGGGCNNNGCTTTTGCAGATTTAGAAATAAAAAATCCAACTCTACTATTATTAGATGACCAAAATCTCCGCCAAGACCTTCCTTCACTTTTAAAACTTGTGTCAGGAGACGAGGCGAAAGACCCAAATAATCTTTGGCATCAAAACAAACTTCTTTCTTGCCAAAATCCGCAACTTCTGCGTGTAGCTAGACTACGATATTCCAGTGATGGTTTGGTAGCTCACGTTTGTCCTATATCTGGGTTTAACAGGTATAGTGGCATTTATCATAACCCGGATTTTAGCTCTGCCTTTTACTCAATAGGTCGTTCCCCTCAATCTGCAAAAAGACCCGCAAATTCAAGGCAACGTGATAGAGTATCAAAACCAGGATGGAACCAATCTGCGCTAGAAATTTCTTGGTTATCTCTCCAATCAGAAGATAAGCCAGAAGAATGGACATTAATAATACATAGACTGCGAGAAGCCTCTCCATTTATCGATGCAGAGATAGTAACTTTATTGCCACAACCAGTTCATTCAGGTCATCAAATTTCTGAATATATATCACGATCAAATGTGGAGGAAGACTTCGATGATTTTGAGGATGATTTGTTAGATGAATCTTTAACTGAGCAAGCCCCAGAATATATCCAATTGAGCTTATTTTAGACTTGATATTCTGGTTAAGAGTTACTTGTATCGACTATATGGATGTAAAAAATTCAAACTAGTAATTAATTGAAGCTAGTAAAGCAATAGCCAGAGGTTGACGCAAGCGTTTGATTGGGGCATTTTCTATTTTTATTGGTTGCGTACAATGTGGCTCTAAACCCACTGGTGTACAGACCCCTTCAAGTCAAAAATAACACAAAAGATTAAAAGATTGTGCGGTCAGGCGGAAAGGGAATTAAGACCACCTCCGTTGAACTAGCGCAGATCCAGCCGCCGACCTTTGCTCTGGAGTAGAGTTAGGGTCACGTAGAACTTTACCAGCGTTGCTAGCAGCTTTTTGGCTGGTGCGTCTTGGGCGGAATTGTTGGGTAATCATATTCTTGTCCGTTGTAGTTTAGTTAGTAACTCCAACTTAAACAAGGAGTAAAAATAGACTTCAGTATAGGTAAACAGCAAATAGCCCACGCAAAAGCGAGTCCTTAACCTTTCGGTTATCTGCACTCAAATTCGCATGGGCTATCTACTGAAACTATTATAACCCGTATTTTTAAATTTGGGTAAATTAGTGAAAAATATTGTCAAATTTAGTTAGATGCCAATAAAAACTACGGTTTACAAATAAGCTTAATTGTAGTTTGATACTAAGCTACTCATAATTCAAATCAGATTTGAACTCCCAAAGCCCTATCTAATCTGCTTTTCACCCTTAGCGTACAATGCAACCCGTTTTGGCACTGTAACCTCAATTGCAACAATTTTAGACATAAATTACAAAATATAATCTTTAAGCGCGAGCTTCTTCCCACCAGAAGAATAATTGAGAATGTATCGCTTTGATGCAGAAACCACCCATGCCGAAAAACTGGATTATTAAAGTAGACAACTATTTCCATGCAAACCCCAATTGCATCATCGCCACCGCCCATGTGGACGGCTTCCCGACAGACCTACCCCTAGAACCCAACATCCGAGAACCTAACCGCAAAAGTGCGACATACCGACAAATCTTTGACTCTGTGACGACTCAACCAGAAAAATTCTTCTCTCGTCACAGTGGAATCGTTCTGTCAGCGAATAAAGTTAAACCTAGCAAAAACAAAACCGAACTGGAACTAGAAGTTTTAGAAGCTAACGAGGGGGGTAGCGATGGCATTATCAATGGAGGTCACACAGTTTTAGCATTTGAGCAAGCTAAAAATTACAAATATGACCTCAGCCTTGCCAGAGTCAAAGTTACCATCCACATCGGACTCCAGGAAGAGGAGGCTAAAGATATCGCTCTCGCATCCAATACCACATCGCCAGTGGATTCTCGCTCCAAAGTCAACGCCAGGGGAGATTACAAATTTATCAAGCAGTATTTAGCCCAGTTAGAAAGAGCAGAAGATAGAAAATTTAGAATAGCCTATTACCAAAACCAAAGCGGCGCTCCTAGAAATGCCCAGTGTAATGTTAACCACTTGTTCAAGCTGATCAACTGCCTCGACAGAAATAGATACAATCCCGACGGCAATAAACGAAGCAAGCACCCTACAGGTACGAACACCCCAAGCCAAATCACAGACACTGAGAGGGAAAGATTAACTCTTCTACTGCCTCTACTTCCCAAAGCTCTGTGGATAGAGCAAAGACTGTACGAAATCATCCAAGAACATATCAGCAACCCCAGAAGAAAGGGTGTCAACGATTTAGCATCAATTGATACACGCAAAACTACCCTTCTCCCCGATAGCAAGTACTCGTTTGGGTTTGGTGCGCCAACTGACCTCGCACTACCCATAATTGCATCCTATCGGGTATTCCTAGACCAAGACTATAACTGGATTATTCCTTTTGATGAATTCGCCGAAAACTTTCTCCAACACCTGTGGGTTAACTATTACCGTAAATACTTGATATCGGAGAAAACAGCAGGAAATACAGTGGGGACTAAAATTTGTCGCAATCAAGAGATTTGGGAAAGTCTGTACATTTCGACCTAAAGTTATCTCAATCAGCACTTGGTGAAAATTGTCAACTCCAGCAAGCATGAAGAATTAACGCTGACACCAAGCTAAAATGTCCACTTAACAATTAATTGTCATCTAGGAAGACATTATAGGCATTTTCTGGAATGCCAGTCTCTAGGCAAAGCCTAATTGTGCTGCGATCGCCCACCGTAGGCGCTTTGTGCCATCGCAGCGCAAGGGATTTTCAAAATACAGGTTCTGTGGGTGGGTTGGCAATTACCGTCTACCCCTAAAACCTGTAGCCTTTACTAGAAAAGGATTTCCGAATTTCAATAACAAATTAGACTTGACACGATGGATTTTACGGCGTACCAAGGTAGGTAAATTGCGCTTTCACGAGAATTATCTGCACTTTATTGGTGCGATGGTCTCCGACCGACCGGAGGTCATCGCCTACGGCGGGCGGTTACGCCATCGACAGCATCAGCTTCCGGAACAAACACGGGCGGTGAATTAATTTCAGGATGTCTATGACTTGAGTAGTTTTGGATACTAAGCCTGATGAAGGCCCTTGCAAAGGAGTATCAGAAAACCGACTCGTGCGTTCACACAAGTTAACATTTCAATTAATTTGGCAAAACCCTTTTTGTTAGTAGTGAGTAGAGTAGCAAGGGGGAGTAGAATGAGACTAAAAATGTCTGGGAACAAACGTTATCGGACATTTTTTTCGGGCGGATAAACCCGCTTTATCCCGCGTATTATTTTGAGGCTGTGTGATGACGTTATCACGTACAGACGCAGGTGTAGATACAGAAGAATTAGGGGTGGCGATCGCTCAGTTATCACCGGAACAACTAGCGGTGATCAAAGCAACAGTCGAAGCGGTGGTACAGGCAACTGGCACACCCAAAATCACTGGGGCGGAAACTACCAGCGAACTGTTTTCTAGTTGGCTCACCAGTAGGGAGTCAGAGCAAACTGTGCGAGCATACCGAAATGACGTGATGCACTTTGTTCAGTGGCGACTAGGCATTGACTATCCAGACTTAGATAATTTAAACCTGCACACCACCACCAAAGAAGATGTGGACAATTACAAAGCCCACCTACTTAAAAAAGAGAAAACAGGGGAAATTGCTCGTGCTTCCGTCCGCCGTCGCCTTGCTTCCCTTAAAAGCTTTCTGCGCTACGCTTGCGATGTAGGCTACTTGCGGGCCAACCCTGCAATGTTGTTGAAAGTACCTCCGGAGCGCAAAAAGATTAAGGAGCGCACCCTGACTGAGACTGAGATTGAAATCCTATTCGATGCAGCTGCACAAGTTGTAGAACAAGCCCCCACTCCTCACAAAAAGATACAAGCGCAACGCAACCAACTAATTCTGGAGCTTTTTTACTACGGTGCTATTCGGGTAGGTGAGAGTGGTTTAACCTGGGCTACCATGCATTCAAATCAGTCCGGGCTACCTTACATTAAAGTGGTAGGCAAAGGAGACAAGGAGCGCGATGTTCCCATACCGATAGAACTTTACCAATACCTTTTGGCTAATCGACAACATACTAAAGACAAAACCGAGCCGCTTTTCACAAGCCAAAAAACGGGTGAACCCATTTGCGATCGCCACATCCGCCGCATCATCAAATCCATTGCCGAAGTAGCAGGGTTAAGTCGCATCCCCTCCCCACACTGGTTACGGCACAGCCACGCTACCCATGCTGCTAAAAACACGCCTATTCACATCATCACTAAAACGCTGGGCCACTCGTCAGGGAAAATCACGATAGACAACTATTTACACGTGGGTGAAGATGAAGCTAGCTCTCTTAACCTCAAACGATATCGCTGAGGCTTTGTGAGATATGCCCCGATTAGAAATTAGCGGCGATCGCCACGTAGCCCATTGAGCCACTACCCCAGAAATGTGAATGCTTGCGTCACCTGAGCGGATGATACAGTTCGTCAAGAGCATTCCATTCCCAACCCACGCTCATTGGATCGCGGTTACGTGACCAACTCAAAAATTCTTTGGCGCTGAGTTTTTCTCTTTCAGCAATCAGGCTTTGGGGGTTAACACCGAGTCTTGGGGCAAGACTTTCATTTGTCCTGGGTTGTAATTCAACTTGTGTTTGTTGGTACGGGTGCACTTGTCTTCGCGGTTTGTTGTTGCCCAATCTCCCAGAGGCGATTGCCCGTTCGATTAGCTCCAGCTTTTTGGTGATAGCTTCAAGTTTTGTTTCCACCGAGGAGCCTTGAACGGCAAGATGGGATTCCAGTTTCTCCAGCTTTTTCTCTAGCTGTTTGACTGATTTACTGCCTGCCGTTACATCGATATCATTATTGATATCAAATTTTATTAGTAATTCCTCTAAGGCTTGCAGCAAGGCAATTGTATGACCCTGCCTGTGTAGTTTTGATAGTCGCCGAACCACCTTAATTAGTGGAACGGGCACACGAATCATCTCGCTTGGTGGGGACTTTTGGTCAGGCATTTGATATCATTTTTGATATCGACATATTGATTGTAAAAGGTTTGGCGCAAAGCTATAATTTACTGAGTATTAATTGTGTCCAGATTTTAAAGATTGTTACATTTAGACACAATCTGCTGTAGAGGAATAAAAAAGTTCAACAATAAATAATAAAGTCCAACAATTTCTGTTAGGTGCTTTACCCCGCTCCAAGCATCCGTCCATAAATCGCTCGCTTGCCTGTACATCGCGCCCGCGCTACGTTGTTACTAGAGCGATCGCCATCGGCTCATGGCGGTTACGCCATTGCTCTTAAGGCGGGGCGTAGCTGATCGCACCCACATTCTCTTAACATCACTCTCCTAATTGTTCAACTTTTTTATTTGAGCTTGGTGTCTCTGTGTTGAAAAAGTTGTGTAGTAATCCCTTTTCCAGCCCCAAATTGTTCAACTTATTTTTACGGGGCTTGCACCCAACCACTCTAAATCAATGCTTTGAGAGACTAGAATTGTTGAACTTTTTTATATGCTTA
Organism: Nostoc sp. GT001; assembly: GCF_030382115.1. Classification (NCBI taxonomy): domain Bacteria; kingdom Bacillati; phylum Cyanobacteriota; class Cyanophyceae; order Nostocales; family Nostocaceae; genus Nostoc; species Nostoc sp. GT001. Next base: position 111,776 of record NZ_JAUDRJ010000002.1, on the reverse strand, counting down.
CATCTGCGAGGCGATCGCTTCCAGCGGGCGGTTACGCCATAGCACTTGCTATTTAGATCTGGCGTGTTGACCTTCAAAGGTAGCGTTGACGCACTTCCCCTCGCTGTCCATATACTCATTACTCCCTAGTGCCGATACATAAGCGCACTATCCGAAAGAGATTGTCCCAGTTTAAGAAGTGAACTTAAGACATCACCTCATAATTTGGTTGAAATTCTAGTGTCCCTTTGCGTTGATTAGTTTCATAGGTGGGCTAGAACCAACAGAGTGTTCTGATTATTCTGTAACTGAAAGCTAAAATTTTAACCATGTAGGGGTAGAGCTAGCAATGTAGGGAAATGACCGAACTATATAAGGCTGGAATCATTGAGGTAACAGAAGCAGAAGATGAAGATTTATTTGAAGTTGCAGTGCATTTTGACGGCGATATTTTTCTTCCCAGCATTGTTTTTAAAGGAAAAGACCACGCATTGCGGCAAGCTAAAAAGCTCTATGATTGGCTAGAAGCTAATCATAAAGAAATCAAGGGAGAGCAACTGCGTTGGCAATCATACACAGTTAATCGTGAATCTCTAAGAGAGTATCCAGCCTGCTATTTACCTTACTACTATTCAACATATGAGCAAAGTTTAGAAGTTTTAATTTTTGAGCGAGACAAAGAAGCCATTGTTTATGGTTGGTTGAGCGCTGAACCTTTACCTTACTATATGGATAAAGAAGATGGTTTGGTAGTTCTTGGAGACATTTCAGATGATGCTGTGCTTGCTGGTTGGCATAAAGCTATTGATATACGCATTAGACTTTACTCTTTTATCTACCAGTCAAATAGCAGTCACAAGCTTTAATAATCAGTTAACAATTAGGAGCTTTAGGTGCAGCGAAAAATCGAGTTAAAAAGAGGTGTTGACAATACATCTGTTGAAGCCTATTTGGTAGATTTAGTCCAAAGACATGTTGATGATTATGTCAATTATTGGGTAGAAAGCTTAAGGTTATTTAGTCAAGAAGATAAATACTGGGATTGGATCTTCAAATTAAGATATATTGACAATCAAGAAAATCTTGAAGGTTACGCAATTGAGTGCGAAAACAAAACTCAAGGATTAATGATAATAGAAACACAAATGCACGGTTCTCGGTTAAATGTTGGTAAGAGGCTAGTTTATGTTGATGGTATTGCCACTGCCCCTACTAACCGAATGGAAATTCAGCGTCCGCCTCAATTCAAAGGTGTTGGTCAAGCACTATTAAATTTCGCAAGAATTAGAAGTGTTGAGTTAGGGTATGAAGGTAGAATTGGGTTGCATTCCTTACCAAGGTCTGAAGGATTTTACGAAAAACAAAACATGTTGAACTGCGGTTCGGAAGAAGAATATGATAATTTAGTCTATTTTGAGTATGGTGTATTGAGACGAAGATAAAGTTCGAGCGGGTAAAAATTTATGAATCATCAACAGCAAAAGGATAATTCTGAGGCAAACGAGTCAATAACAACCCAAGAAGCTATAGATTTACTTTTTGGTGAAGGATGGCTCGAAGAGGCTGTTTGCATCGAAGATGAAGCAAATTGCACTATTGGCGCTGGTTTGGATTGGGGTAATGCATTACCACCTTTAATGCTCAACCTTCCTTTATTTGGTCGCCTATCAACGCTGCGTGTATCTCTCAACCGCGAAGTCAGGCTAATAATTGAAACATGGGATTTAGGTATAGGTACAACTTCTGCAACAGAGACTGCAAGGACACGCATTAAAGAGCGGTTGCTATCTCCTACGCCTGAGTTAATACCTCACTTGGAAGCTACTTTGTTGCAAGATGATTTATACGGTGAAGAGTTTATATCTAACCGCGAAGCTCTCAAATCGCTACTTGCAGTAGTTCTTACTGATGCTGATAGAGAAGAAATTGCAGAGAAGGCTGCTAATTCAATACGCACACAAGTTATGTCACAGGCGAATTTTTCCGGAAAACTTTCTGCGTAAATATAATCACAATAATATCGCGTCAAATTCAAGCAAATTCATCAAAGGGGCGAACGCAGGAGCAGAGGTTACTCTACATCGCTCTTAGCCACATCCATGAGAACTAAATCTATCTGGTATGATAACTCTCATTAAGTATATTAATAAGGTAAAAGAGAAATATTCTCTTTATAAGTCAACATCACAACATTTGCTGACGCAACAACTTCATTGAAAAATTGAAGTTGTATAGACATGAAAACTACTACGAGTTATAACCCAAAAGCTAACAAACAATTAGTAAAATCTGCACAGCAAATTCAACAAACAAGCACCTTCATAAGCGAGGCAGATTACTACAACTATGAAGCAGAATTAGCACAAGAGAAATCAGACTACTATCACTTGCGGTACGGATACTAAATTCAATCTCCCTTCAAGCATCAACTCTTTTTAGTCAACAACGAGTAGCAGTTACTTGCTACTCGTTTTTCATATAAGAAGTAAATTATGACTCAAGCAATTGAACGCGAAATCAACCAACTCACTCTCAAAGAATTAAGCCTAGATGCTGCTAAACTTTGGTCACAGATAGAAGAAGCAAGCGAGTTAAAAGAAGAGGGTAAGGTAGAACAACTCGTACAAGAACTTATGACTATTCAGGATGGTATCGAAACCAAAATCGATGCGATCGCCTGGGTAGTAGACCAGTTAAATCTTGACCTTGAAACCTGGGAGGAAAGAAAAGCGCGAGTAGCTGAACTCCACGATCGGGTAATTTCACGTCGCAAAACTCAACTTGAACAAATCAAGCGCACCCTCATCCACCTACACGAGATTGGATTAATCAATGACAAAAACATCGGTAAGGAAAGGGTAATTGAAATCAGGGATAACCCACCAAAAGTCGCTAACTTACTAGTAGAATTAGATGATGAAGATTTTCCTGATGAATTTAGAGTTATTAAGTACCAAGCTAATAACAAGGCAATTATTGAAGCCTATAAATCTGGTAAAGATATTAGCAATGTTGCCGAGGTAACTATCGGGAAGCAGGTGCGGTTTAAGGTGCAATCAGGTAGTAAGTCTCGCAACAAGAAAAACCACAACTAATGGCATACGCCCCAAGCATGTGAATCAAACACAGGTATATCCCATCATTTTACAAAAATATCATCAAATGGTTAAGGGTCAAATCTTAATCATTTTTATTTTTTTAAAACTANNNCTCAATTTTAAACTTCTTCAAAAAATCATCAAAACTTTGCCTGAATTTAAACTCCGTGAAGATATAATCGATGAAATTGTAGATATCAATGAAAGCAACAGTAACTATGTCGGGCTAGGTACAAACATCGTTACAATAGGTTGGTATATTTAACCTTATTTAGTGTGGCTAAATAGGTAATTGCAATTGATTAGGTAGTTTCTATTTTCAACTATCAATATGATAATTCAAACTACTGCTAAGTTTAAGTTTAATCTGAAGGGATGCAATCACCCTAAATAAAAACTTAAATATTAGGCATCGGGAGCAGCCTTAAAATGTCATATAACAAAAACCGAAGTATAGTTATCCGTAACGCTATTATCAACAGTTTGTTTATCCTCTGGTGTTTAGTTTGGCGCACTGGTTTGGGGCTAACCTTTTTTATCATCTATGCTTCCCTTGGCTATATATATAGTTGGCCATTCTATCTTCCAATTTCGATTATTTTGGGATTTGCCCCTTGGGGTTGGAAGGTACAAGAAGAAAGAAGAGATAGAGAAGAAGAACGAAAAATGAGGAAGTTGGAAAATAAAATTGGGGATGGTTTTATCTATGCCAAAGCTGAATCAAATATCGAGATAAATTACAGGGGAGTTATCTTCCTCAAGTCAGTATTTGGTCTATTTGGTAGCGGTTTTTGGGGGATAATACTTGGCTGGAAAGCTATTTTGGGTATGATATTACAGTTAGTAGATAATATCAGAACAGTTATTAAGCACATATAGATGAACCTGTTCATCTAACCAAACCAAACTCAAAAGTTATCCTATCATTATTCCTGCATCAGTTTGATACACAAAGTATCAAAACTTAGCTTGATGCTGAACCTTTGGTTAACGGGAAAGTTATCAAGACTCCAGACAATCTACTACAGACCACTTAAATACTTCAAATTCACTGACCAATATTCAAGATTTCTGGTCTTGAGATAACATCAAAGCCAATAGAGTAGTATATTATTTCAACTTTCACTTTACCACCTTTTCAACCATAACCTTGCCGTTGCGGTAAACTCAAAGTTGAAATCACACAGGCTAACGCCTTGATATAAATAGAAATCTGGCAAATCACTTCATAAAATAGCCAGTTACTAGTTATATCAACAGGAGTTAAAATAATGGAATTAGCACAGTATATCCTAACAGGACTTCTCTACGTTATTATTTACGGATTTTCTACTCTCTTTATTTTCCAATTCTTGCTAGATATATCTATCGCTTTTGAAAAACACTGTAACTGCACTACATCTACAAAACACAGTGTAATTCAAACCGAGAGCTTAACCGAAAAATCCAAAACTCAGATATCTAACAAAAACAAAAATCAAGTATCTACAACCAAACACATGACTGTTCAACACTTAAGAAAAAGATGCTCACAAGCTGGAATAAAATGGAGTTACGCTATCCAAGAATCCAAAACAGGTAAGAAACGACATCTCAACCGAGAAGAAATGTTAATAGCCTTAACCCAGATTAAACAGTCAGCATAATAAAATATAAACTGATAGTAATTTATTCTACTATCAGTTTATGTAAAACTGGGTTACAAACACTTATCAAAAGTTGGGAAATTAGTAAATCAATCAGCAGTCTTATTGACTGCTGTTTCATACCCAAATTGTCAATAAAGCACAAAAAAGTCACATAAAGTTATGTTTATTGACAAGAAGTTAGGTGATCGCTGTCATACTCAAGTTAGCATCCAGGTACGATGACGAGGATGGTTAACATGGCACGACATCTGCGATGCCTACGGCGGGCTGCGCCTACGCTTGCGTCTGGTAGAGAAAGTTAGCAGTTTGCTAGAAAGACTTTCTAAATCCTCATCAAGTTTGGATTACAAAGTCTGATGCAGTCAAGGACAGGTTGCTGGTGAGATTGGCAAACTCTGCTCCAGTTCCGAAGCCAGCCACAAGTCCATTTTGATTGTAGAAGAGTGCCCCTCTGCTTTGGTTGTAAACAATTTTGGCTCCACTGATTGCCGCAGCAGCGTCACTAGTAACGATCGCAAATTCATTATTCAGGCTAAATCCATTACCAGCCGAGCTTTGTAAGGCTGTAAATGTGGTTTTATCTAGGATGATTTTATCACTCGCTTTTTGGAAATCTGTAATCCGATCAATGGCGATCGCTGTACTGTTAAAGGCAGCATTGGTGTTGTAAAGGAAGAAATCGCTGCCACTACCACTTGGTAGGATGTCATCACCAGCCCCCCCAATCAGAGTATCATTACCACTTCCCCCAATCAGGGTATCCTTGCCACCTTCTCCACTGAGAATATTATTGCTTGTGTTACCCGTCAGAATGTTGTCGAGGGAGTTGCCAGTCCCATTAGTTCCTCCTGTTATCAAAATCAGGTTTTCTATGTTAGCACCCAAAGTGTATCCCTGGGCAGAAGTATAGGGGGCTTGAACGGTATCAATTCCTTCGCCTGCATTCTCGATAATAATGTCATCATTTAAACCACTGACAATGTAAGTGTCGTTACCACTGCCACCCCTCATCACATCATTGCCTGAACTGGCAATCAGGGTGTCATTACCTGCGCCGCCATCAAGGGTGTCATTACCTGTGTCGCCATCAAGGGTGTCATTACCTATACCCCCGTTCAAAATATTGTCACCCCGGTTGCCAGTCAGGTTATTGTTCAGGCTATTCCCAGTCCCATTAATTGCTCCAAAACCTGTAAGAATCAAGTTTTCTAGGTTTGCTCCCAGGGTGTAAGTAATGGAGGCTTGAACCGTGTCAATTTCGGTGCTGAGTGTTGATGTTTCGGTGACGATATCTCCGGTACTGTCAACAATGTAGGTGTCGTTGCCAGTGCCGCCAGTCATCCGATCATTGCCAGCACCCCCATCAATGGTGTCGTTTCCCGCACCGCCATTGATAATGTCATTTCCTGCGGCAGTATTGATAGTGTCGTTTCCAGCACCAGTATTGATAATGTCGTTTCCAGCAACAGTATTGATGGTGTCATCTTTGCTAGTACCTATGACAGTGAACTCCTCAATGTCTTGGAAACCAATCAAATCCAAGCGAGTGCTGTTGGTGCTGCTGACTTCTCGTATGGCAAAGCCGTAAGTGCTACTACCAACAAAACGCATACCAGTGCCCGTATCACCAACGGAATAGTCCACAATCAGACGGTCAATACCATCACCACCATAGACGGTATCACCATCATTGATACTTCCACCACCCAGTCCTGCGTTAATGGTGTCGTTGCCAGCACCAGTGATGATTAAGTCATTAGTCCGCAGAACAGCACCGTTAACAATTCCAGTATGAGTAACAATGTCGTTACCACTGCCAGTAGTAATCGAAAATCCCTCAAAATTGATCGCAGTGACAACACCAGAAACATTGATATTTGCGAGATTAGAAAGATTTAGGTTAGATGTTTGTGTGGAGAGATCAAGAGTAAGGTAGTCTAAGCCTGAACCACCATCTAAAGTGCCAGCAACAGCAGTAACACTGTCATTACCAGCACCTGCGTTAATCACGTTGTTTCCAAAGTAAGTTGTGATGGTGTCATTTTTGCTAGTACCTGTGATGGTGAACTTCTCAATATTTTGGAATTGGAGATCATCTAAATCTAGGGTGTTTGGAACACCGCTAGATCGATAAGCAGAGCCTGTGCCTGAACTGGCGTAGTTGCTATAAAAATCCATACCCCCGCCTGTATCACCAACGGAGTAATCCAAAATCAGGTGGTCAAAGCCTTCACCACCATCAACATACTCATACTTACCCAGTCCTGGGTTAATGGTGTCGTTGCCTGCACCAGTTATGATGGTGTCGTTGCTACGAAATACTGTGCCGTTGACAAAAACTGGTCTGATAACAGTGTCGTTGCCGCTACCTGTAATAATTTCCATGATTTTCAGTGTGTGTCTTTAATATCGGTAAACGTGATAACTCTAGTAGGTATTTCGCAGTCAAATCTAATAAATTACGCAAACTACCGAATTTTTTCTCCAAGCAAGGTATTACGTCAAGAATCGCACACTAAAACTTTTTGAATAATTTGCGTAAATTCACGACTTTTCAGTAGAAACTATTTATAGATTGACAAACTACAGTCGTTAATTACCGTAGTCGTTAATTACCGTGAAAAACGCAAGACCATTTTTCAGTGCGACCTTATCCGGACTCATACTGAATACTGCAAGTCCTGTATTAGCCTCTCAACAATCACAATCTTCATTCATTCCATTTAGAGCTATGAATAAAAAATTTTCCCAAATCGCACTTGTGGTAATTGTCCTAGCAAATATAAATCCTGTCATGGCTGCATCCAAAGAAGCGAATGCAGATTTATCAACTCAAAAATTAGACTATCATCAAAACCCAAACAACACCATAGTTGCCGGATTGTTTGATGAGATCCGAAAGACTGTTGAGCAAATAGATGAAACACGACATAATATAGAGCAGCGTGAACTGCAACGAAAACAACAGGAGCAAGCAATACAAGAACGTCAAGCACGTGAGGAAGAAAGGAAAAGACAACAAGCAGAACTCGATGCAGCTCGTAAAGCAGCTACAGAAAAGCAAATTCAGGAAGCTGAAAGAAGAAGACAGTATTTTGAGAGTTTGTCTCCAGAAGAAAAACAAGCTTATATCAAAGAGCAACAGGCACTTAGACAAAAGCAAGTAGAAGCAGGTTTGTTTATGGGAGAGTTACTTTTAAGATCGTTCTTCAGTGGCAATGGTGGCTCTAAACAAGACGAAGAGCCTAATTTCTGGTGTCTCAACCATTCATACTACGATCCTAATTGTAATGTGCGGCCTGGATACTAGTACTTGTAGGTGGAAATTATATCAGGTTCGGTTAAACACTTATAATATCTGTAGGTTGGGTTGAGGAACGAAACCCAACATTTTATCCTTATTCATGTTGGGTTTCACTGCCGTTCAACCCAACCTACATTGATAGATTTTATTATAAGTAATCACCCGAACTTGATATTATAGAATCTATGGAACATCGGAGAATTTCTAAAACTGGGACAGCTTATTAAGGAGTAGTAGTAAGGTTGGTGGACAGTACCAACCTTACTTTAATAATTTATTACTATATCTGGTATGTGGCGATCGCGCTTTGTGGTACTGGATGTAGATAGTTTTGCACATTAGCGCGAAGACAAGATTCAGTGACTGCAAATAACTAATAGTTTCTGTAAACACCTCTGAACATCGAAACTCCCCAATTGACTACAAAATCACCCGTACATCCATAACCAAATTGATTCCTCATTGCGTTGGTGAATTCATTAATTAAAAGGTCTTGAGTTACACCCGCCAAATTATTGCCTTGAAGTATTGAAGAAAGCCCTGTAACTACTCTAGAAGATGTTTCATTGGGAATATTTTCTTTTTCAAGACTACATATTAAAGAAGTTTCAGCCAATGCAATAGCAAACCTATTAGCAGGACTGACATAATTTGCATACAAATGATATTCAGATGGTTGTGAACCATCATTAACTATCGTGATATACGCATATTTATCTTCCGAAAACATTGGCGTGACAACTAACTCTGTTTCCGTCCCCTGGTTGTTTCCTTTAACCAATAGCTTCCAGTCTCCAGAATAGTCATGCACGTAAATATCGACATTTGAACTGCGACTGTGATTTTTGAGTGTAAAAATCCCAAAAGTATAGGCAGGAACTTTATATCTATAGTAAGCAAGACCTTGAGAATTTAGTGTTTCATAGTAATATTTATTATCTTGATGCTCAAAATTAGTAAACTCCTGTGCATTGGCAATACCTGGAGAAGTAATCGATAAACCTAATGCTGAGATTCCTGCAAGTAATTTCTTCATTTTGTTATTTCCTCTTGCAATTCTGGTATAATCAATTGGCGAAAGACTTGAAGGTGAAATAAAAGTTTTCATAAGATGTGCTGTGCAGTCAGTTAAAAAGTATGCTGCAATTAAATTCGCACCAATTTTCTATGAAGATGCGCCTAATTATTCCGGTAAAAACCTCTGCGTACCTTTGCGTTGAAAAAAACGGTATCACTTCTTATTGTGTAGGCTGATTTTTTCCGGCAATAGCAAGACCAACGCCCATAGAACCAGAGATTCCAGCAATCACAAGAAAGGTAAATACTAAATTTTGCTTCCGTTCTAATTCTTGTTTGTTTAACTCTTCCCAGCCCGACAATTTACTAATTGTTGTATTAAACTGACCTCGACTTTTAAATTCATTTTCAAATTTAATTTTCTCCCAAAAAGTCCAACCTCCCAAAAGTAGAAACATAATTCCAACAGAAAAGAATACCCCTCCGGCAACAGTTATCATTTGCTTCATGGTTTAGCTCCTTGAACTGCAAATACAGCAAAATATCAAAATATATTGGTTGGCTGATTTATTAATATTTCGCATCTAAGTCTAAAAAATTACGCAAACTAGCAAAATTTATTGTATTTTTTGAATAAATGGTTAATTGTTTATTTTTCACCATAGTGAAAAACAGTCAGAAGTAGGGGCGGGTTCACAAATACGCTCACTTATCGACAATGGTCTCTATGAAACCATCTCTAAACGGTTACATCTGTGGTTTTTTTATAATTCAGATTTTTGCAATAAGTCTATTGTTTATAAAACAATACGGTTCAGTTAAGGAAAATTGTAGGTTGGGTTGTTAGTCTTAACCCAAGCGTATTGGTTGATAAAAGATAAAAAGTAATTATTATCTAATTATCTAACCGATTTCCAATCAGATATAAATTCCTTAAGCATAGTCACTATGAACTGCTGCTCGCTATTAGAATATCCAGATATATTACCTGTTCCATAAGTTTCGGGAATACTGTATGTAGAAGCCTTTATCTTTCTTCCATTCAGTTCTACATATTGAATAACTTCCAAAGAAATCAGGAAAGCCAAAGGTTCGCGCGTTTTACATGCAATGGAAATGTGTATATAAGGGATGCTGCCAACTGTGTTAGTTTTAGTAATAGGGATATCGTTACGTCTGAGATAAGTCTCGATACCTAATTTTAAATTTTCCGCATTTATTCCAACTGGGCAGTATTTTTTTGCTACCTGGACTTGCAATTGCAATATTTCTCGTAAAGTCTCAGGTTGCCAGCTAGTACTTGCTGCTGCCTTTTCGACAGATAAGAATAGGGGAGATACAGTAGATAAAGCTAATATTGCCAGTTTTTGAGTTAAATATCTCAAAGGCGCGTTACTTTGGGGGATGATGTTGGATAGAAGGTGCATGTGTGGTAATTTGTAAATTAGGTTTTATTGCTTTAATCAAGCAAAAAGATCAAAAGCCGATTCACTAAATTTTTCGCATCAAAGTTTCAACAAATACGCAAACTCTCAAAACTTTTTTAAGCATAACTATCTGGTTGCTGGTTATTTCACAGCTTGATAGGTAATGGACATGGCTGCTAATTGAGTAGTATCACTCAAAAGAGCTTTTTGTCTAGAAGTAATCTCAGAAGAGTTGGAATTATTTCTACTACGGTTTTCTGGAAGAGTGCTACTATCAATATCTTCTAATAAGAGGTCGATAATATTGGTGGGATTATCTGCTAAGGTGACAGGTACATCTCCTCTTCCTTGTTTTTGAGCAATAGTTTGTAAACTCTGCAAACTCTTTCTTAAAGGTGATTTGCTAGCAACGACTAATATTTCTGTTAATCCTAGAGGTTCAATAATTCCTAATACCCAAGTATCCTGTGCCTTGGGTATTGCCAGAGTTTCTCCCGCTTTAACTAAGGTGGCATCCTCGGCAGATGACCAAGTGTTAGGAAAGATAACATCAATCTTTCCTTCGGGGTTAATCGCTAATACTGTAATGTAGAGGTCGCTATTTTCCTGATTTTTAACTTGAAATTGAATTTGTGTTTTTAAAGGAATTTGAGGAATGCCATTTTGATAATTAATATTAGTATTTGTGGCGGGTGTGAATGAATTTTGATCGATTTTGCTTGGTGAACGAGAAGTAAATGTTTGAGCAGCAACGGTTACATCTAATTCTTTTGGACGTAAAATATTTAAGGAAGCCAATACGTTGAGACGCGATGAGTTGGCATTTAAAGTTAATTTGATGATTCTCGCTGCCAAAAGAGAACGAAATTTAGGTTTGAGTCGAGTTAAGGCATCATTTATGGTTTCTTTCGCATTACCAAAAGAACCAGGAATTAAATCGAGTCCTTCTGTATATAAACCCAAACTATGGAGAGGAGGAATATAGGTAGCTTGTTTGTTTCTTAATTCTGTTTGTTGTACTTCTGTTATCCGACCAAAAATATAATGAACTTCCCCTGTTTGTAAGACAACTGGCTGGAGTCGCTCAATTTCGGCGATTTCATTTCTGGCTACAGCGATATCTTTACCTAAAGAATCGTCTAATCCAATCCGCAATTTATAATTAGAGGGAATCACTCTAACTCCTTCTTGTAATAATGCTCCTGGTTTTAACAATTCTGGTTTTTGCAGTTCTAAAATTTTGCCTTCACCCGTCAACCCCTTGCGAGATTGTAATTGTATTCTGCCTCGCTTAACTCCTTGGTTGTCTACTAGCTCAAAGATGGGATTTTGGTTGAAAGCTGCAAGAGCTTGAGGTGCTATTCCTCCTAACCAAAGATTAACATTATTCCCCCTAACTTGAGTAATTACTGCTTCCGCAGTGGGGACTGATCTAGAAATAAAATATGTTGGTTTTGTTTCATTATTACTATTGTTTTTGGCTTCAAGTTCTGGTATTTGATTAGAGGTAAAAGTACTGTTGATGCTGCGAGAGATATTAGTAATGACATTCTCAAGTGGAGTGTTACTATTTTCTTGCCACAGGTATTGAGTCATCAAATAAGTAAATGCTCCTGTGACAAAATTATCCAAGTATGCTTCGGAAGCGACTTGGTTTTTTCTGGCTGAAGCAATTACTACTCCTTTAGCAATACCCTGTTTTCGGCGTTGTTCTAGTTCTTCGGGAGATATACCTAAATCAAACAGCAATTTTTGTTGATATTCTCGTTCGATGTCGCTAGAAATGTATCCTTTTCCGCCTTCAATTGACCTAATAGTTAGATTTCCCCGTTTCCCTCCTCCTGAATAACAACTATCTAAAACAACAGTGAGATTTTCGGTTTTTATTTGTGACATTAATAAGAACAAAGTCTTACCCGTAATGTCAGAAACTTGCTTTTGATTATCGGCTAGAGAAGTAGTGCGATCGCTAGGTACAAAAGTACTATTAAGTTTGTCTTCCAAAGCACTCTCTCGGTCGAATACTTGAGAACCATGTCCTGAAAAGTGATAAACTACAATGTCCCCTGGTTTTGCCTGTTTAATGAGATGTTCTTCAAAGGCTTGTAAAATTCCTTGGCGAGTCGGCTTAATTTCACTTTCATCGCTAACTATTAATATATCTTGAGGATTAAAGCCAAAACGATGAATTAATAGTTCTCTTTGCAGATAAGTATCAGTAATTGCACCTTTGAGGTTATCAACGTTTTGATAATTGTTGATTCCTACTAACAACGCTAATTTCCGAGGACTAGAAGAGGCAATAGCTTGAGCATAGCGTAAGCTTGGATTTTTGATATCTAACTGATTTAATCCCAAAGTTGTTAAAGCAGAAGTAGCGAATTGCAGAAATTGGCGGCGTTTGAAATGAGACATAGTTAACTAATAATTAATTCGTAATCTTTAACAAAAAATAATTCAGTATTCATCATTCAAAATGAATTTTTAAATATTGCTAAAATCTCTTCTAATAATGTCAATTTAGTGAACTGTCGCATTACTTCCGAGGGGTGAATAAGTTTGTAGTAAGGACTTTAGTCCTGGATTTTTAAGCACTGAAGTGCTTACTACAAACTCATCAAAATTAATGCGACGAATTACTAATCTATTTTGATTGTCCAATTAAAGTAAAACCAGCCCAATCAACAAGGTTAGGATGAGTTTTCATGATCTCCAACATCGCCTGACGCAACGCTTGAGCTTTGTCTAACTTACGCTCTTGAAAATTACGGTAAAATTCCACCATTAGTTCGGCTGTCTCTGCATCAGGAATAGACCATAAAGAAACCACAATACTAGGAACTCCAGCAACGATTAAGGCTCTAGATAAACCGACAACTCCATCTCCGGTAATATCGCCTCCGCCTGTGTCACAAGCACTGAGAACGGCTAATTCGGCTTGTAAATTCAACTCTTGAATTTCACTAGAAGTTAAAAAGCCATTATCTTGATTAGAAGGTGCTAGAGCAACTGCTCCTGGGATACCAAAACTCGCAAAATCTTCTAATAGTCCATGAGTTGCTAAATGAATATAGCGTGCATTGGGTAACTGTTTTAACACCTCGGCTTTAGTTGCTTGATTTCCTGTTAAAAACTCAGCATTCAGCAGTTGAGCAACTTCTTTTCCTTCTCGTTCTGCACCAGGTAAATTATTTAGTTGTGTGGGAGATTGGTTATTAGGTCGCTTAATTGTAGGCATTGTGGGATTGCCTACTACTACTGCAAGTTTACTCTTTCCAGTTTGTTTCTGCCGTTTTTGTCGGGTAACATCTAAGGCTTGAATTGAAGGTGCAGTGATAATGGTGTGTTTTTCGATGAGATACTTATCTTTCGAGTCGATTAAAGCTGCAAAAGGAACAAGAAATAGTTCTTTATGAGGAACAAAAACTACTTTGGCTTCTGGGTTGCTTGGTAGTAAATCAGCAATGGGTTCTATGAGTAATTCATGGAGTTGTTTAAGTTTTTCTTTGGCTTGAACTTCAGAAGGATTGCGAGTAGAACCATCGGGTAATTCTGCATCTGGTTTAAGGAATACTCCAACACTGCGATCTAATCCCATAGTTTTACGGGTATTAGTTACTAAGTTGCTGAGGGTAATTTTTTGATTTTTCAAATCGATTTGACGGGATTTGATTTGTCCTGTGGGTTTGATTACCCAAATAACTAATTTCTGTTCTTCTCCAGCAAATGCGTTCCAATGGGCATCATTATGATCATAAGGAAGATTGGCTGGATGGAAAAATGTAGTTTCAGAAATAATTGAATATTGTACAAGGGTTGCCTGATTAAACCGTGCAATTTGTTTTAGTTGTTCTATAGCTGGAGGTTTAATAGTTGATGGAGATTTATTGGCAAGAGTTACTAGTTCATCAAGATTTGCTGGATTTGATGTTGCACTTTTTAACCAGGTTTCTTTTATTTGCCGGATTTGTGCTTCTGCTTCCTTATCGCAATCAAATTTTGCTAAATCTGACAATAAGAACGCTTTGCCTTCGCTATTATATATACGGTCAACTCCGATTCTACGATATGAATCTAGAGAATATTGAATATCTTGAGAAATTTGCTTACAAATAATTTCAGGAGTGTAAACAATATCTACTAAAGCATCCACTTTTTCTTTTAAGGTCAGATTGCTAGGTGCAGTTGCCGCTTCTAACGATAATCGCGCACGTCCCCATTCAGAAGCAGCTAAGGCTTCTTCTGGTTTGTTTTGAGCTAAGAGAACTCGCTGTAAAAAAGAAGTAGCACGAACTTGATTGTTAAATAGTTTAAAAATGTGTCGAGTATGTCCTTGAAATCTAGATTTTGTCCTAATATATTCAAATAATTGAGTAGCTTTTCGTAATTCTTCCTCTGCCTGTTCTAGCTGTCCTAATTTTTCTAAAGCAATTCCAGCTAAAACATGGCCGTGTCCACTACCTAAGTCACCTTCACGATCAATCCTGGGTATGTCGCCATTGCCATTGCCATGTATCTCATAATAATTTTGAAAAATTTTACCTCTTTCTATAGCTTTTCGAGCATAAGTCAGGGCTTCATTGTAATTTCCTAAACTATAGTGTACTCGACTGAAGTAAAGCGAAGGATCTCTAAAATCTATGAAATGGAAAAGATAGCGAAGTGAGATGTCGTTCCAATTGTCTGGTGTGGGTGTTATTGCGTCAACTTCTTTAATATACAGTAATGCTTGATTAGGTTGTTGTTTCTGTAAATAGGTTTCAGCTATTAGTAATAAAATAGGAATGCGATTTATTGAAATTTCTTGCTCATAATCAGAATCGCCTGGTTTTCTAGCTCTATATATAGCTGCTGATAATCGCTCGGCTGGCTGTAAATTAGCTAGAGCATTAACGTAATCTTCTTGGTAGAGATAAAATGCTCCTAGTGTTGCGAAAGCTGTAACTTTGTCTTGTTCTCTCCCAATCGTTTTGGCTTGAGATAATGCTTGCTGAAAATATTCTTTTGCTCTAACAGAATCTTGTTGGTTTTGCCGATTTAAGCCTTGAGAAATTAATTTTCCGACTTGGGGACTTAATTGAAATTCATATTTAGGTTTTTGTTCTCCTTCTTCAAGATTTTCTTCAGCTTTCTCAGCAGTTAACTGCTCATATTTATCGTATACTCCTCGTAACCCATAAATACGAATAAGTCTATCTCTAACCTCATTAGCAATTTTTTTATCTCCAATTTGCTGATAAATCCTCATTGCCTGTTCGAGAGTATTTGTACCTATTACATATTGTCCTGCTTCTAATTGTTTTTCTCCCTGCTGCCTTAATCTATCGGCTTCTGCTTTAGTATTATTTTGAGCGATCGCCACAGGCAATTGAAAAGATAACAAACTCAAGCTAGAGGTGAAAATCACACTAAATAATGCCAAAAATGTCAAGAATATTTTGATGTTTTTATGTTGTTTTTTCATATTTTATGTAAATTATTCAGGAATAGGATTACAACATTCAACTAAAGGCTCGGAAATGAATCCTGCTAATTCTACATGGGTATTGGATAATAAATCTGACCAATCTTGTTTTAATTCTTGCTCTGTCGGTTTAGATCGACGTAATTGAATTAATGTAGAAATAGTTTCATGCCATAAACCTTGATTGGCATATAAATTAATTTGTCCTTGGATAGTAGTGGTTGATGTCAATTTAGTTTTAAAAGCTTCGTTTTTCGCTACTCGTTCCACTACTCCCTGTACTCCTGTGAATGAAGGTTCAATATTGGGTTCGCAACTAAAGGAAACTTGCCAACGATAAGCACGATTTACTTCTAAAGCAGGTGAAGTTTTAGGTATTGGGAAACCCATGATACCTCCACCTTTATTAACTTCATAATTCACGCGAGCTACAATAGTACTTTTGCCTTCATCTTTAAGAATTAGCTTTAAACGACCCCGTTCGTAAGGAATGTAAAACCAAAAAGTAGGACGTTCAGCAAGGGTATTTGCCCAATTTGTTTTCGGTATTAAAGCAGTGATATCTTTTTCTACAGTAGGACAAATAGGACGACTTCCTGTGTTACCAGAAGATCCAGAGCGATTCCCTCCTGGTGCGCCATTGTTAGGAGGTTTAAACTGAAGCGGTTCTTTGGTTGGAAGATTTTGACCAGCTACTGGGTAAATCAAATAGCGATCGCCTAAGAATAAAGTTAAAGTTAAAAGGGAAATATAAGCTATTATTTTGCTCATTAATAATATTTGTAACTAATTATATAGAGGTAAATAAGCTTTCTCCGTATTACCTACATATAACGTTATCACCATTCTTACGTATTATTTCTACTTTGCAAAAACTTTAAACTAGGTATTCGATCCCAATGTTTTAGTAAAAACCGTCCAGCAAAGCTACTGACAGCGAAAGAGATTGCAGCTGGTAACAATGGTATCCATCCCCCTTGTAGTAAAAAGACAAAGCAAATTAGACACAGAGTAAATATAGATGTTCCAGCATATATAATCAGTAAAAAAGAATTACGATGATTTAAGGAGGTGATCGCAATTCCACTTCCTGTTAAAGACCAGATTACAACCCAAAATCCTTCTCCTATTTCAGACCAACTCCACAATAAAGGTCGTTTATCTAAAACCGCACTGAGGATTTGACTTGTCATTTGCGCCTGAATATCAACTCCAGACATCTGAGGCAATACACCTTTACTATAAGGAGTAGAAAAGTAATCTGTAGGATTAGATATGGGAGCAACTACACCAATAATGACAATACGCCCCTTTATTAATTCGGGATCTAACTTATTTTCTAATACATCAGTCAAAGAAACTGTATTAGCAATCTTATCGGAGGTGCGATAATTAAGTAAGAGTTGAAAACCACGATTATCTAGTTGATGATATGCACCACTATCTGGTCTTAAACGGTTAATTATCGTCTCACCAATTTTGATGCGATCGCTATCTATTTCTTCAGGTTTGATTCCTTTTGAGTTTAAGTATTGCGATGCTAATTGAAAGCTAAAGGAAAAGCTGGTAGGACAGGGATTATTAAAATCGGGATTCATGAACAGTAGATGACGACGCAGAATCCCATCAAACTTGTCTCGCTCTACATTGCTAAACCCTAAACGGTTTTCTGTAACTCTAGACAGTGATGAAATACCAGGTTGATTATGGTCATTATCAGTCAATTTAACACTACATAAAGCAATTAAATCATCATCATTTTGTAAAAGCTTAAGTAATTCTTGATGACCTGGTTCTATCGGGCGATCGCGGAATATTAATAAACCGATTGTGCTAGGTTTATAGTGTTTTATGCGCTCGATAGTTTCAGCTAGTTTACCATCAGATATAGGATAACCCAAGCGATTGATATCCTTTTCTGTAGCTTCAACTATTAACAACCGAGAATCTACCTCTTCCTGGGGACGCATTCTCATCAACCAGTCGAAAGCTTGAAATTCTAAGGATTGTAATAAACCAAAAGACCGCACTCCTATTACCATCATCGCTACCAATAAACCAGATAAAATTACTCCTCCTTGACGAAATAGTAGGTTTGGAGGAGATGGTAATGCAGGNTCACGTAATTCTTCCCAAGTAGGTGGTTTAACAGACCAATGTTGACAGACTACAGGTAGCCAACTTGCACAGTAATATTTATCTTCTATATCTTTAAGTCTACCTCTAGCTTCTCGTATAGCTAGATAGAAAGATTTACCGCTAGAAAAGCTAGCAATAAACTCCGCTAAAAATTCTTGAGCTACTTGATTTTGAACTTGCTCTCGCATCACAATAATCTGAGGAATTCCTAACTCTTCAAGTTGAGGTACTAATCCTAAACCTTGACAGGAATTGAATATGGCTAGTTGTAACCCATTTTCTATTGCTACTTCTAATGCTGAATTTAACTCGGATATTTCTAGCTTGGTTTTCGCGTTGATACTGATCCATCCTTTCTGTGCATTAGACTTACTATGTCCAGCATAAAATAAGATATCCCAGCCTGATTTTTCTCTAAGGCGATCGCAAATTTGCTTACGAGTAGGCTGAGAGATAATTTCTAACTCTACTTCCTGATTATTTCTGAGAGTATTCAAATCTGCTTCTGGATCGATATTAGTAGAATCTCCAATAATTGCTAATATGCGTACTTTTCCAACAGTTGACGACTTTTGTTTTAGTTTTAAAGAAAATTTAGGCGCACTTAAAGCCACTTCTGCTTTTGTGTACTTCTTGAAGAAATTCCATTCATGCCACGGTAATTTTCTTAATATATCGTTATTAGTTTGAATTACTAAAACAACTTCATCTTTCGTATTTATGTTAGTGCGTAAAGCTTGGTCTATTAATTGAAATTCTGGCGAGTTCAGCCATTGATTAATTATCTTAATCATATAAGCAGTTACTTCTGTTGCACTTTCTTGACTTCCTCGCTCTATATTATCTTCAGCAAATTCTAATACTCTCGGTTTAAAACCAATACTTTGACTGTCAAAATCTCCATATAAAAAACTACCTCCAGTACTAATGAAAGCCTCATATAGACACTGCCATTTTTGATAATTTTCTTCAATTTCTTGGTTAGGTGGTAGGCTCCCAGTATCTATTTCTTCAAGTAATTGTTCTCCTGCATACAGCTTCAATAAAATCTGAGAAAACCCGATTTTAAAATTTCCCTCTCCCAATCGCAAAGAAATAATTTTCTTCATTATTGTTCGTCACGCTCTAAAAACTAAACGATAAATTCTTCAGTTATGTTAGCATCACCAAGACTTATTCTCAGCTTAAACTTATCTCCTGATTCACTAGTAAACTCTGGTAACTGAATAAAATAATCTCTAAATTCAGATTTGACTTCTTTGAGAGTTTCTTCTAATTGAGAAAGTACCTCTAATTTCAACCCTAATGGTAAATATTTTTCTCCAGAAACTGGACATAAGCGAGCGCGAATTTTTAGCTTTTGTTCTGCTTGCGGTGTCACAGTCATCAGCAACATTACTGCTTGACTAGCTAAATTCATTTTTAAGTCAATTAATTTAGCTTTATTAATAGCTTCAGAACTATTTCTAGTCATATAACTGAGATTTTGTGGTTGTCTCATTAACAACTCTTCCGCATTTTGCCATTCTCGTCCAATATTTTCTTTAGTTTCTTTAAACCAATGTCTGAGTATTACGACTTTTTCTTTGATTGATTCACCAAGAGTTTGTTTAACAGTTATTTCGGACTGTTCTTTTTGGCTAAGATATTCAGGCAAATATTCCAAAGAACGTAATTGATTAAAAGCTACAACTCCTTCTGTTTCTTCTACTGAGGATACAAAACCAAGAAGATTTGCTTCTTGTAACGATTCATCTATATGTACAAATATATAACCAATACGACTTGACCAAGCATCTTCTGGAACATGAATATCGCCATCACCATAAACTGCACGACATTCTAACTTACCGTAATTTTTAACTTCTAAATCTGCTACATCAGCAAAGGTGGACATTACAGGATTGTTAAAGTCGCTGTTATTCCAATCAGTTTCATATCCCAGAGATTCTAAATAATCCTTCACAGTACATAAAGCCAAAACATTATAATAGAACTCTTTTGCTTTAACTGTAGTTAATTTTTTNCGGCTCAACTGTTTGGCTATTTCTCTGTGAACCGATTTTAGATTAACCGTGAAGATAAAAGTTTCAGTTAGTTCCCAAGTATTCATGACTTATAATCCCTAATTATTTATTGTAAATATTCTGCTAAATCAGCTTTTACTTTTTCAAATTCTCGTTCGTAAAAGCTTTTGATAGTAGTGTATGGTATGTTCCATTTATTTGAGAGATTTTTAAATGTTTCTCCTTCCCAATTGATAGCAATTAATACATCTTTAAATGTAATATCTGTTCTGTCCTTTCTAATTGGTTTGCCAAGTTTATTGTTAGGATCTTCATGGATGAGATTTTTAATTTCTTCGGATTGTTGATAGTAAGCAAATTCTTGTTCAGCATTCTCAAAAAGATATTCTCTCATTAAATTGATGTCTACGGGAGAAATGCTGATTTTGTCTTCTTCTTGTTTCTTAGATTGACTTTTTTTGAATCCTAATATTCTGCCAGCTGCATCTGAAAATTTTATAGAAATCCAGTGATTTATCAGAGCCATAAAATCTCCAATTGTTTCATCATATCGGTCAATTTTATCTAAAACATAGCGAATAGACTCTCCTTTAGCTTCTAGAAAAGCATCTTCATAATCTTGTGGAGATAATTGTAAAGTTGACCCAAGTCCTTGTTTCTTATATGTATTTTTTATTTCCATAGCCTTAATCAGGCATTGCACGGCTTGTTTTCTTTGAAAGCTATTCGCTTGAGTTTTTTTAATTTCTATTGCTAAAGTATTGATAAATTTATCTGTAATTAACTTTCTTTGATATTTTTTTTGGATAATTAAAGCTTCTTTTAGCAAAAAATCTGCTAATTCTTTAGAGTTATTTTTTTTGTTTATATGAAGTTGAAATGTATCTCCTAGTTCTTGTTGTAAATTTTCTTTTATTTGCTTAATCTCTTCAGAAAAAAGATTGATAATATATTGAGAATGCCACCAATAGCATGAAGATAAATGTGCAATAATTTGAATTTTTATATGTTTTTTTTCCTCTCTTTCAGGTGAAGTATTTTGATACTCCTTGAGTAAATCAACTAACTCTTGTGTATTCATCTTATCTTTTACCCTTTTTAGGATGCTCTATATCTCTCTGAGCAGTTCATACCCAGAACGCGACTCAAGCTCAGTCATTGTCTCAACTACCTCTAAATGTAGATGTGAAACGAATGCATTTATCTATTTTTCTCTAGAATAAGCAAGATTTTACGCAAAATTTCAATCTAATTTTAGATGTTACAACTACAAACAGTATTTCTGGTAAAAATTATGTATAAAAAATACTATTAAGTTCTAATCGCTCTCACTAGTATTGTTGTATCGAATATCACATCCTTAGTTCTTCCTTTGGACAAGATAGCCTTGGCGGTAATCACTCTTCTTTAATTTGGAAGCTTGACGTGCAGACCACTGACGCATAGGAGTAACTTTTTCTACATGAAGTAGCTTCTGGCGATAAGTATCATTGCCCGTTAGTTGAGCGATCGCACCAGCAATAAATCGAGCGCAGCGTTCTGGCTGAGACGAGACTTGTTCTTCTGCAAACCGGATGACTAGCCAGTTGGCATCGACAAAACACTTGTTTCGGTAATCATCCTCGCCGATACAGTGGGTAGGCTTAAGAGTTGCAAACGAAATTGGCTCATCAACCTCCAAATCTATGTGTAAGCCAGTATTTGGTTCAATAATAAGAAAATCAGCCGTAAATGGTAGTCGATGCCCTGGAGGAAGCATCACCTGCTGGGGAGAAACAATTTCACCAAAATAGTGTTTGAGAACATTTTCAAACAGCCCCTCACTTGCCCCGATTGCTGCATCTCCCTGTCCAGAAGGAAAAACTAAAGGGGTAAACTGTTTTTTTTCTTTAACTAACTCTGGGATAACAACAATTGGATATTCTGGTGTCTTTGCCATACTTGCACTAACTCTTCATACTGCAATTATCTAAATTCACAACGCGATTACACAATCAACAAAATACTGAAAGTAAATCAACTTTTTTCTAATTTATGGACGCAAGAATTAGAAAATTATCAGTTCTCGTACAGTATCTCTTCTGGATAAGATTACTTCTGAGTACGCTACAAGCAACTGAGATGAAGTCTAGCTTTGACTATCTAGAAGACCTTCTTGCGGACAACTATCCAATCATCGCCTGCGAATCTCCCCTCCAAGAACGTCACCGCTTCCTCACCCAGATCATTACTTACTGTCAGCAAGCAGGCAAAAAAGCCTACATCTGGAATCTCAGCGAGGATAGTATTAAAGAACTAGCCGTCAGCGCCGAAGAAAATCTCGTTCTTCGAGAGTTTGACGACTATAAACCTTCGATAAAACAAAATAAAGAAGACTATTTTCAAGTACTCAATTTCTGGAAGGTTTATTCTGGCACTGGAGTATTAATCGTTGAGAATATCTTCCCTTTGATAAAAGAAAATACACATAAAGAAACCGATTTTATTATATCAGAATGGATTAAATCGTCGTTAATCAATCTCAAATTTCATACCAAAGATAGTGGTAAAACTACTATCTTACTAGGAGCCAACGCTGAGATAGCAAGCGAAATAGCGGCAGAAATTCCCCTATGGAGTCAAGAACTACCAGATGCACAAGAAATTATTGACAGTTTAATTAAAAGCAAAAAATTTTCTTTCACATATACGGAACAAGACTATTTAGAAATTGCTAACGCTAGTGCTGGTTTGTATATTTCTGATATTATGTATTGCCTAAACGATATTAGTAAAAATCATGATTTAGGAAATTCCAGTGAGATAGCCAAGCTTCTGCTNATCAAAAAAATTCAACTGCTCAACCGCTTGTATGACATTGAATTCTTACCTCCGCCAAAAGTCCAGCTTGGTGGGTTGGAACTCATGCAGCAGTCATTCAAAAAGTTCAAGCGATTGCTTACCCCGCGTGCTAAACAATATAATCTGCGTGTACCCAAAGGGATTATGCTTGTGGGGCCACCGGGGACAGGAAAATCACACTCAGCAAAAGCCTGTTCCCAGAATATGGGTATTCCCCTGATCATGGTCGATTGGGGCAACTTTAGAAGTTTTGGCAACCAAGCAGAAATGAAACTTAAACGCTTGTTGCAACTGGCAGATAGGCTCAATCAAGTAATTTTGTACTTCGACGACTTCGATAAAGGCTTCGCCGGGGATGATGACCTCGCCAAACGGCTTGCTGGTCGGCTGTTGACATGGATGCAAGAGCGCACGTCAGATGTACTGGTCATCGCCTCAGTCAACCGCATGGAATGGCTGCCACCCGAACTCACCCGTGCCGGACGGTTTGACTATTTATTTAAGGTAGACCTGCCCAATAATGGGGAAAGATATAGTATCTTCAAACTGCACGCTGCCCGATTTGACGAACGTTTTCGCAATGGCGGCGACCCCTGGAGCGAGGAACAGTGGCGCAGAATTCTTAAAGCCACCAATCGGTGTGTAGGTGCAGAAATCCAGACAATTGTAGAACGCGCCGCTAGTACCATATTCTGCGAAACAGTAATAGAAGATACCTACGCATCAAGCAAACTCCCCGCACTCGAACTAACAATCGAGGCATTACTAGAAGAACGCCGCCAGATTAACCCGCTTGCCATCCGCGAAGCCGATAAAGTCGAGTCGATGCGTAACAAAGCTGACCAACAAGCTTTACCTAGTAGTCCCCTCGATGAAAGCAAGTTTGCTGTTGGTAACATTGAGATTTTTAGCTAATGAAAGGAGTCAGAAGAACTCCAGCCATAAAGGAAGGAGTTTCGCGCTGGTGGTTAAAAACTTTTTTGTTTTGCTTAACAACTCTGATGAGGCTTTAAACCAACAGTTAAGAGTCATTCGTACAAAGTCCTCAAGCCTTACGCAAGCTTTCTCCTGAATTCTGACTCCTGAGTTACGACTACTTCTTTGAAAACATCATAAATAAATTCAAAGTTTCACCATGTTTGAACGAAAGCAAATGTAGCCAAAACATTTCAAAAGTTCATAATGCCTGCCATTTCTAACCACTCTACTACTTTATTTATCTAAGATTATGGAAGTCACAAGACAAACCGCTCAAACCAACATTCAAACTAAACAAGCACAAAATCCAGAAAAAAGCCTGTTTTTCAAAATTCTCAATATCGTTGGGCCAATTGCTGGTTTTACTGCTGCTCTCTCACCCCTACCACTATACTTTTGGACTCGCCAGCCCCAGTATCTACCTATTGGTGCAACCTTTACCAGTAATAATCAGACAGTTCAACTTGAACTAGCAGACGATAGAAAAGAATATGCCCACGGACTCAAATTCCGTGACTCGATTCCCGAAAATCACGGAATGCTATTTGTCCTCAAAAAACCTGAAAAAGTTAAACTTTGGATGCAGGATACGTATATTCCTTTAGATATGATATTTCTCCAAGACGGAGTTATAAAATCAATCGTAGAGGCGGCTCCTCCCTGCAAAACAAAAACCTGTCCTAAGTACGATTCCATCTATCCTGTTAACCAAGTTATCGAACTACCTGCTAACAGTACCAAAACCCTCAACCTCAAAGTGGGTAAAAAGATCCATCTCGACTTCAACCCAAATCAAACGCAGAATTAGTTGACGGACAATTTATTTCACT
This sequence comes from Nostoc sp. GT001, assembly GCF_030382115.1. Lineage (NCBI taxonomy): Bacteria > Bacillati > Cyanobacteriota > Cyanophyceae > Nostocales > Nostocaceae > Nostoc > Nostoc sp. GT001. The sequence continues at coordinate 87,023 of NZ_JAUDRJ010000002.1, read as the reverse complement.
CGGTAAATTAACGGTAAACACCGTAATTACACTACCTCATATATCAATTACTGACCCCCGATATAGACTATATCGGGGGTCAAACATTATGAAATAAACCACTGATTTAAATGTTGAAAGTTGTCAATGCAATTTTTCTAATTTTTTACTAATGATTTACTGAAAATCATAGTGTTTAAAAATGGAAAATTCTTAGATGCTTTTACGGATATTAGTCTCATAAAATAGGTTTACAAGCGAGAAGTTGGAGCAGAGATTTGCTCCAATCCAAACTATGTACTAGGAGCAGACTCCGCCAACGGAATAAAGCAGTAATTCAGTCGTAATTACCCCTACAAAGTTTCATCCAGTAATTTACGAAATCATCTACTTTTTTTATGAGAACAGACTACGAATCTAATTTTAGCAATGACCGCATTCCTTCCTACGAAGAATACGGATACCCCGCTCCCACCCGTCGCCGTCGCAATTGGAAAGAAAACGCCAGCATCGCCGGACTAATGGCAGTTGGTACTGGCTTGATGATTGCAGATATCTCCATTCATCACATGGTAATGGCATCGCTGGCTTTTGGAACTGGTATTGTAGCGTTACTACCCAAGGAAGCAAACTTGCTACTTTCCAACTTCGAGAAATGGCAGCGCAAGTATGGCATCAATATCTATACCGTCTTGTTCTGCTTAGTAGGTGTAATATTTATGTTGGATATGGCCGCTGCACCCGCAAACGCGCAGTTCATGCAAAACGCAGAGGACTTTTTCACAGAGTATTTTACAGGTGTTGACGCAGACATCATCAAATACGTATTCGCAGTACTGCGCGGTTTGTTCTTAATTTACCTTGGTATTGGTCTAATCCGGGTCGTTCAATCAGCCAGAAACGACGAGGATTGGCAAACAATCGCCCGTACACCAATTATCGTTGCCCTCACAGTTGTAGTCGGAGACTTGCTTGCAGGACTGGTAACAGGCTGATACCAAGTCTTCAAAAAAGCCACCACGAGTGGCACTTGTGGAATTGTGCCACTCATCAAGATTTCAAAAGCTGACTTTTGCCTTTCGTAATAATGACAAGAGTTCGGGAATTTCGTACAGTCAACCGTGTATTAGGAGACCAACCACGTCTCGGGCCATTCCCCGCCGACCAAATTGTTCCCTGGAGTGCGATCGCTCTCATCTCCTACATGGTAGTCAAGGGTTTTATGCAAGCTTCTTGGCTTGCAACCGGAATTGTAACCGCCTGGGGATGGGCAACCTGGTGGACAGTAAGTTCCAACAAAGCCTTTTTCGGTAAGTTTGTCGGCACGCCCCGCATCACCCGTGGTTACAAACCTTTTGTCTCCCTCGTTAATCCTCTACAACCTCAACCCAAGAAAAAGCGCAAGCTGAAAAAACGCAGATAAAGCTTCTGAATTAATACCAGCGAACAAAACTACAGGCTATGAGTTCGACCACCTCAACGAAAATAAAGCACAAAATTGGTAAAAAATCTCTCGATACCGAACAATTAGGTGTTGTCAAAAACCTGACACCCTTTGAAGATATTACCCATTTAGCCGGGATTGCAAGTATCTCGCTTGCTGGTCGTAGAGATATCGGCGCACTCATCCTCCAGAAAAAAGAAGACATTCAAATCAAGTTTTGCTTCGACGTACAGGGAATTCACCCGTCTTTACCCGAAGAACAGATTATCCCCATTTTTGAAAATATTGAGGGCGGACTCAAAGAACTTCCCGAACGAGAAACCTTGACAATTCATCTTGGTTCGTTCACTGATGACTTTCTCCGGCAGCAGGAACTAAAAAAGATAGAGGATAAATGCGATCTAGAGCAATTAACTTTATTAGTGCGATCGGAACGTCTACGAGCAAGAGAACTCACTGAAGCAGGAACCCGTAAAAACAAGTTCTTACGCTTCTGGTGTACCTATAGTGTCCTAGCTTCTGAAGACAGTCGCTCAAATGATGCGATTGAAAAAACTATCAAACAGTTGCAGAACGCCTGGTTCCAATTTACTGGACAAATCCACGGTGTTCGGCAAGAACGAATCGAAACAATTTTACGGGATAGTTTTACTTCTGGGTTTCAACGGTGGGAACAACTTTTTACTAACTCAATGGGGCTTTCAGTACGAGCAGTCACAAGTGAGGAAGTATGGTCAATTCTTTGGAGTCAGTTTAACCGTAGCGATGCACCCAAAGTTCCCAATCCCCTCATATTAGATGAAGAGGGGCTTCGAGAAGTTCAAACCAGCGATTTCCATATTCGCCACCTGATGCTGGAGAATGAGAAATCTGTCCCTTTTCTCGATCGCAGTTGGGTAAGACTGCAAGACAAGTATATCGGCGTTCTCCAGTTTAGCGAAAAGCCCCAAGGCTGGGTAGACGAATACGCCCAGCTTCGATACCTCTGGGAGGTAATATCCAAAGAAAAAATCTCTGACACTGAGATTATCTGCCAGCTATCTAAAGCTAACCAGGGACTTGCCAAAACTGCCCTTCAACGAATTACCAAACAGTCAATTACCTCCAGCGCGATGTCTTCTGAGAAGGGATCAATTGACGTAAAAGCCAATATGAACATCGAGGAGGCAGTTAAGGCACAAGAAACTATCCTCAGAGGCAGTCTCCCGATCCATACTGCCGTTGTTTTTTGTGTTCATCGTCACAGTCGTCAAAAACTTGATGAGGCTTGCCAATACCTTTCTAGCTGTTTCTTACGACCTGCCGTAGTTGATAGAGAAATCGAGTATGCCTGGAAAACATGGTTACAATGTGTACCTATTGTCTGGGAAAACCTACTTACAAGACCCTTTAACCGTCGCCTCCCCTATTTCTCATCAGAAGTTCCCGGACTCATGCCGATAGTTAGAACGGCTACGGGAGATAAATCTGGGTTTGAGCTAATCGCTGAAGAGGGAGGAACTCCAGTACATCTCGACTTGTACAAGCAGCACAAAAATCTCGCCATTTTCGGTACTACCCGTGCAGGTAAATCTGTCTTAGTAGCAGGTCTATTAACACCTGCCTTGGCTCAAGACATTCCCGTAATTGCACTTGATTATCCCAAACCCGATGGTACTAGTACGTTTACCGACTATACCAAATTTATGGGAGAAGAAGGGGCATATTTTGATATTAGTAAAGAATCCAATAATCTATTTGAATTACCTGATTTAAGGGGGTATGAGCCGGAACTTATTAAGGAAAGGATGACTGATTTCAAGGAATTCTTGAAATCCACATTAATGATAATGGTACTTGGGACAAATCCTGTCGGGGTAAGTCCGACAATGATATCAAATATCGAAAGTATCATTACAATCACAATTGAAACTTTCTACAACGATGAAGATATCAAACTTCGATATAAACTTGCACTAGAAAATGGATTAGGAACACCTGAATGGGCAGATATTCCAACACTTAAAGATTTCTATAATTATTGTTCGCCTGGGTTTATCAAACTTGATTCCATCACCAATAATAGTAAAGAAATTCTTGATGCTCTTGACCAAATCAGATTGCGATTAAAGTTTTGGCTGAACTCACGAGTTGGACAATCAATCGCCAATCCATCTAGCTTTAAAACTGATGCGCGACTACTGGTATTCGCACTGCGATCGCTTGGGAGTGAAGCTGATGCAGCAGTCCTTGCCCTTAGCGCCTATTCCGCAGCATTACGTAGAGCTTTATCATCCAAAGTATCAATATTTTTCTTAGACGAAGCGCCGATTTTATTCAGTTTTGACAGCATAGCCGAGTTAATTGGTAGACTCTGTGCCAACGGAGCAAAAGCAGGTATACGTGTAATTTTATCTGCCCAAGAACCAGAAAGTATTTTCCAAAGTAAGTCTGCCTCCAAAATATTTGCTAACATCACAACCCGCCTTATCGGGCGTATTCAAACATCAGCTGTTGACCCATTTGTTAACAGGTTTAAATATCCTTATGAAATTATTTCGCGTAATAGTACCGAAGCATTCTTTCCAAAACGCGAAAATATTTATTCACAGTGGTTACTTGACGATAATGGCAAACTTACTTTCTGTAGGTATTATCCTGCTTATTGCTTACTTGCAGCTGTAGCAAATAACCCGAATGAGCAAGAATTACGCACTCTATTTCTCAATAAATATGCCGATAACCCAATGCTGGGTATGGTGAGATTTTCTGAGGCATACATACAAATGCTTCGGGGAGATGAGTTAAGCCAAGAAGCACAACAATTACTGGATAACAATAACAATAAGCAATTAAAGTCAGCATAAATTATATAAGACAAACTAACAAATAATCTGGACTGGGAAAAAGAAGAATAAATAAATCATAAAAAAGTGGCTTAACTTTAATTGCCACATTGGTTATTTTATCCACAAAAAGTATGAAGCAAAAGTTCAAGTTTACTAAGAAAGGGGTAATAATCGGGTCAATCATTGGTCTGGTTACTTTACTCGGTACAGCACCCAGTTATGCCTTTTCAATTGACGATTTTTTCAAGGTTTTAGGCAAATTCAATAACTATTTTGAGGAAACCAAAAACGAACTCACCGCAGCAGCTAATGAATGGGGTGGGATGAAAGGCGAAGCTAAAACTGCTATTCAGACTGGCAGTATGGATATGCCAGATCCAGTAAATTCAGCCGAAAAGCTCAAAGAGCAACTCAAGGAAAAGGGTAACTGGAATGAAAGTAACACAGTTGAAGGTGCTGTAGGTGCAGCTAACGAACTGGAGAGAGAAACCACCCGCGCCACAATCGAAAGCGTCTTAGGGGAACTTGGTCAGGAACGTACCAAAAATGAAATAGAAGCAACTGAACAAACTGTAGCCGAGGCCAAAGAACTCGCGGAATCTGCACAATCAATGGATGCTTCACAAAACATTCTCAAGGTAATTGCTGCCCAAAACTCGCAAATTGTCTCAATGTTGGGGCAATCTCGCACCGACGGACTGCAAGCACGGCACGATGTCCAGCAAACTAACCTGATGCTAAGTCAACTTGCCGAACAGGTGGCAAGCGATCGCCGTCGTCAAAACCTGATGATGGACGGTATCAGCGCCCAGTACATCGAAATCAGCGGATTTAGCAGTCTCAAAACTACTGCTGGGCAATAATTCACCCTAATTAGTTGGTCATCTCTGCAATTGAGATGGCCAAACCTTCACGCCTGTTAACCAAGTGCTATGTTAGAACACCTCATAATTGCAACCGACCCATTTTTTGGACAAGACATCTTAGAAAATGCCGCCGCTGGAGCGCAATTAGTAGCTGAAGGTTTCAATGAACTTTGGCAAGAAACCCTCAACGGTAGCTTGTATGGCTCAATGTGCAAAGTTGGTCAGTTTTTTGCGATCGCCACACTTACCCTTTTTATGGTTGAGTTAGGCAAAAACTGGATAAATCAAGAAGATATGAAAGCTCTCTCCAGTTGGATATGGCCCATCCTGGTTATCGGGCTACTAGCTAACAATGGCACTTTGCTCAGAAGTGGAACACTCGCCATACGAGGATACATTAATACTGTCAATAGTGACATTCTTGAATTTACTGCTGCCGGAGCCAACCTAGAAGTAGCATTCAACCGCGCAGTCGGCAATATTGCCCTCCAGCAGCAAGTAGGGGCAGCAATGGAAAGATGCCGCTCAATCCCTGGTAACACGCAAGATTCAATCACCTGCTTGCAACAAGCAGAAGCAGAACTCAAAACCTCTGCGCCCGATCTATTCAAAGGAGAAGCCCCCGATAGCGGTAGTTGGGAGTTTAACCCACTTCAGGCTTTATCTGATGCCAAAGATGCGCTCGACGACCTCTCCCCCGGTCAAATTGCCGAAAAGATTGGTAATTCTATCACCAGTACAATCGGCTCAATGATCACCGGATTTGTTGCAGTCATCCTCCTCGCCCTAAATAACGCTTACCAGTGGGGTATCGAATTCACGATGCTGTTAACTGCCCTGCTTGGGCCATTGGCAATAGGCGGTTCACTACTCCCCTTTGGCGCAAAACCTATTTTCGCTTGGCTAACTGGTTATTTCACCGTTGGAATGGCAAAACTTTGCTTCAACATGATTATTGGTTTGTGCGGACAACTTATTGCTAATTCCGAACAAAACCAACCGATGATATTTCTCCTTTTTGTCGGATTGGTTTCTCCTATCCTTTCATCTGCATTAGCCGCAGGTGGTGGAATAGCTGTTTGGACAGGATTAGGTAAAACAGTAGCATTTGGATCTGAAATTGCAGCAGGAATCGCTACTGGTGGAGCAAGTACAACTGCTACGGTTGCTGTCAATGCCACCAAATTTTTTAGTTCCAAAATTAAAGTTAAAAAGTAATTAGTCAGAATTCAGGAGTCAGAATTCAGGAGTCAGCTAAGACATTTCAAGATTTGATAGTTTGGCAAAAAGCACATCAGTTTGTTTTATTAGTATATCAATTTATCAGTAAGTTCCCTAAATCGGAAATATATGCTTAAACCTAAGTCTAAATCTCAACCAGCCCGCCTTCTCAGTTACGGTCAATCTACCTCTACACCTATTGCAATGGCAATCACCATAACAGCAGGAGGAACTATCTTATCTATCCTATTGCAAATTGTAAATATTGGTATGAGTTCTAGTACAAATCGTCATGTCAAAGGCATGACGGTTGTTCAACTCCAAGATGGCTCTATTTCACCTGGTAAATTTGCTGCTCCCAACGAACGCGAAGACGAAACTATCAAACGCTTTATCTCAGATAGCATGATTAAAATGTTTGGTTGGAACGGAATAATCGAAGCAACAGAGAATGGCGAAAACGTTACCAAACCCGATAAAGGAATAGATGTTCAAACAACAAAAAATAGTAGAAAAAGAATTCCGACTAGAGCTTGGGAAGCTGCATTTGCACTATCTGAAAATCAAGATTTTCGGGCAAACTTCCTCAAAAAATTAGCAGAAATTGTCCCAAATGGTGTATTTAACGGTGAAGTTCAAGTCTCACTCGTCACCCGCCATATCTCTGAACCCAGAAAAATCAAGGATGGAAAGTGGGAGGTTGATTATATCGGCACGCTTGTAAGCTTTGATAGAAATGAAAATCAAGGTAAAGGAATCGCCTTTAACAAAACAATTACTGTCGAAGCTATCGATACTCCCAAGTTACCAGCCAAGCCAACTGAACTTGATAAAAAAATTTATTTAGTACGAGAGCCAGGTTTAGAAATTACTCAAATTGTTGATTATAATCTCGGCAAAAAAGAAAATAATTAGTAATTAGATCCCAAAATATGTTACAGCTACAAGATGAGGCTTCAAATAAGCATGAATTATCTTCCGTAGATAGTCTTTTACCAATTGAGAGTAAAGATATAAAACCTGTAGAAAATGAACTGGAGGGTTCACAATATGAGGTAGCTGAAGAAGATGAACTGGAAGTAGAAGACCCCGCATTAATACAAACTAAACACGATTTTGTCACATCCCCCTGGTCAAGATTAGGAATTATTGGTGGTGCATTCGGTGCTGGGTTCCTAGTTATATTTGTTGTCCTCAACGGCATGATGAATGGGGGTGGTAAAAATGCCAAAAAACCAGAAGTAACCCCTACCCCCACTCCCACGGTTGCCGCATCTGAGAAAAAAGATGGGGATGTTTATGCCAAGCTTGCCCTTGCCAAGCAACAGGAAGAACTTGATGCACTAAATGGTAAAGGCAAGACGGAAGATAAAGAAGAGAAAAAGGAAAGTACTGAAGAAGAACAATCTAAAAACAAAGAGAAAACACGCTCTATTCCACAACGAAGGGTAGTCGCTCAAGGAACTCCTCCTACTTCTAGAAGACGTGTATACCGAGAAGAAGCACCCGAAACTGTTAGACCAAGACGTAGAGAAGTCGCCTCACAGCCAATAGCACCCCTGCGTCCTAGCGCTCCTCTGCCAAAATTTGCCAAACAAATAGTTGCCAGCAACCAGAGTGTCGCCAAAGACCCAATAGCCGAACTCGAACGCCTGCGTAGCCTGGGTTCGGTTGGTCGGGTTGATTATATGTTAGCCAGTACCACTGTAAGTGAACCTACAAGCACAACAGCAGAAGAAGTTACAGCTAAAACTGAAGAAACATTACGCCCAGCAGAACAAAATACCAGTCGTTCCCGTCGCCGCCGTAACCGCCGCAGCGAGAATACCGAAACAGTTACTAACACTCCCAGTCAAATTGAAGAACTGCGCCCGCGCTGGGAACCTGTAACCACAAACGACAGTACTCCAGAGTATAGCAATACTGGTGACAAAGAGGACAATCAAGCCGTACCAGTTATTTATAGCTTCTTGGTAAAAGAACCACAAACTAGCTCAGAACTTGGCAAAGAAAAAACCTTAGAATCCAGTTTTGCTGGTAATAAAGAAAACAACCCCACTCAGCAAGTCGAACGACTTGCAAATAACTACTTGCCAGAAGAAGCACAGATACTTCAAGAAACACAACCACAGTATCTAGTTGTCGGTTCGTTTGCAAGTGCAACTCTCGTAACTCCGCTCGTTATGCCCCAAATCAGCAATAACGGTCGTTCCCAGGAGCAGACAAATACGTTACGGTTTGTCGCCCAGTTGAACGAGCCGCTTTACAGCAATACTGGCGAAATAGCCATTCCAGCAGGAACACAGGTAACTATCGCCATGATTTCGGTTGATAGCACATCAGGCGTGCGTGCCGAAGTCACGGCTATTCTTAAAGATGGAACTGAATACTCCATATCACCCGGAACGATATCAGTCCTGGGAGAGGCAGGTTCCCCCCTAGCCGCCAGACCCTACGACGACAAGGGATCTGAAATTGCTAAGTATGATGCCACTTTGGGGACAATAGCTGGTCTTGCCAAGGTAGGGGAAATTATCAACCAGCCGGATGAAGAAGTCACAGAAGATTTGCCTTTAGGTGGGACAAGAACCCGCAGCCGCAATAACAACCGCAACCTGGGAGCTGCTTTCCTTGAAGGTGCCTTTGGCAAACTTGGCGAAACAGTCAGCAAGCGGACAGAACGTGCCACCGACGAAATCAACCGCCGTCCCAATGTCTGGTATGTGCCTAAAGACACCAAAATTACAATCAAAGTCGATAGGTCAATCAAGCTGTGAAACTCAGATATATAGCCGACTTTAGTTTAATGATGCCCTGCGCGATCGCCTTTGGCGGATGCCTCACCATTGCCTCCGTGTTTGCACCAAACCAACTTGTACTAGCAAATACTATCCGTCAAGTTGCAGCGTCCCAGGTGTCAGGGGAAAATGCCCAATTGCAGACAGTTAAGGTCTGGCCCGGACATGGGGTATCAATATCGTTCTACAACACCCGAGAAGTCATCAAGAAAATCTGGCTGGATGACCCATCTAGGTTTGTTTTTGATGTAGACGGATGTCTTGAAGGCTTGGGTAAGTGTTCTAGCAACAGTACGGGCGCAGGACTAATTCACATTCGCCGCATAGAGACAGTCAAAATCCCCGGTTTACCACAAGCTTCTTACGGGGGGCACATGACAGTAATTACCGAATCTGGGTCAACAAGGAAAAGCTATCACTTTCGGATTGTAGCGGGCAGTGGCACACCAGAGTACAGCCAAATTGAAATTATTAGCGATACTCCCAGCAAACCTGAAGAAGTAAAACCAAAGGTTAGTTACACCGCATTATCTGATAGCAGACATATCGCTAAAGGAATGCAAGTTGCCCTTAAAAATCAGTGGGTTACTACAGATAGCAAGCTTTGGAAGCGTCTGAACCAACTTGTGGAGTTGCGATCGCAAGGAGAGGAACTTGTTGTCGCCGCCAGCACTACCGGAGTATCAATGCAGTTGGTTGAAAAACTCATGGTGCTAGGTGGAAAGCGCTTCTTAGAAATACCGCCACAGCCCAATAACACTCCCATAACACCAAATACAGGTAAAACAAACTTTCTCTTGAATCAATAATTTTTAAATAACCAGTGATGTATAACGAAAATTTGACCTCCAACAACCAAATTTTAGATATCACAACCGAGGTAACTGCGATTGTACCAGTGAGAGCTGCAAGTCAGGAAACCACTCACAAAAAAACCAACCGAGCGCTTGAGTATCGGATGGAAAAATTTAATAACTTACGCTACCTGATGGTAGCAGGACTTATTGCAGGACTTGCCCTACACGGGTTAATCCGGTTTGGAGGTAGCTACAATATCGGCAGTCTCCTATTCGGTGAGAAAGCAGTAGCTCAAACAGTTCCATCGAAGTATTCAAATTTGAACACTTCGATAAATAAAACAAAACAAACCAAACAGCCACAGCCCGTCGCAACTAAATACGTCAACGGTGCGCCTACTCCTGACTGGAGCAGTATCACGTTCAAAAATATGAAATTCGGCGGTGCTGGCAGCGTCGAATTCCCTAATATTAAAAACCCTGGTATGAAAGAGACACGCACCTGGAGTACTAGACAAAGCCTTGCCGAAGTCATGGAACTGGGCGATTTTGAAGCAACTGAGTTCAATATTGAAGATTTTACGCTTGAAGATATCGCCAGCATCACAGGAATTAACCTCAAAAATCTCAACCTGTCAGATTTTGAGACACTAGAGTGGCAAACACTCGAAGACCTCGCCGAAGCAATTCCCAAGCTTGAAGATTCAGAAGTTGGAGCCATCCCACCAATTCAAGAACTAGTGACCAAAGTTACAGGCAGCACCGCAAGCTACCAAACTGTTGGTGAAGTGCTAGACAATTATCCCGAACTGGGAGAAGTGGAACTTGGCAAGTATGTCAAACTTGATAAGTATAAACTAACCAGCATCCCCGGTATTCAGGATGCACAGCTAAAGGACTTCACTAACTGGCAAAACACAACAATTAGTAAGGTTCCGGGATTAGCTGATGTACCGTTTGATCAGTTCCCCAGTGTTCCCATCCCCGATGTTAGCTTTATCGGCAAAGTAGACTTACCCCTCGGTTCGCTTGAAAGCGGACGCTGGAAGTCAATAAGCGGTAGCTATCAAGCTGGATTTAATGTCCCGTGTGAGAAAAAGTGCGGTCACATCGAAGTTTCGGGTAGTGAGACTATCGTTGGCGCACAATGGATGTCTGGTAAAGACCAAAACGTTAAAGGCGGATTCGGCATCTTGGGCAGCCTCAACGGTGGGAAAGAACCCACAGGTCGTCATCCCTTTGGAAAATCATTTAAACAAGTCATCTGGGATATTAACGAAGCTGACGGCAGTATCACCACCGCGATGTTCTTCCGTATTTGCAAGCGGGGATGGGTTGACTTGGGCTGCTCGCCCTACTTCATTGGTCCTGTTCCCTTCTTCACCTACCGCGAAATAGACCCAATTATTCTTGGTACACCTCTCACAGTTCCTAAAAAGTAAAAAGGCAATCATAGAAGAATTTATCCTCTTTAATTTTTGACTTGGAGAGGACATACCAGATAACTAATGAAGAAATATGCAACTTCACTTCATCGCATATTTCTTCGATTTCCTCATTGCAAAATTAGCACAGATTAATATGAATAATTATCTGTTTGTAACTGCTAAAACTAAGACAGTTAAAGAAGTAAAAGCTACTCATAAAAATAGCAATCCTGACTTTAGTAAATATACAGATAAGCTCATGTCACCTCAAGGTTTGGCACTTGCGGGTGGAATTGGCTTATTGTTGCTTTTACAGCTTTTTAGTAATGGTAAAAAAGGCAAGCTTGCTACTAGCTATTGGGGTGGAGCAAAGGAAACCGCCCAAGCTAAGAAAAAAGCCTTGAAGCAAATCGTCGCTCCTAAATGTGATAGTGCCAGTTTATATATTGGAGTACACAAATACAAGGGTCAAAAATCACCCAAGGGGAGTGGGGGAGTTCCAGTTTATGTACCCGATGTCCAACGCGGAACTGCTGTAATTGGCGCACCTGGTAGCGGTAAATCATTCTCGGCTATCAACCCGATGATTTACTCAGCAATTGACCAAGGCTTTGGTATAGTACTATACGACTTCAAGTATGCAAGTCTTGCCAAAATCGCCAGTTATGCCAAATCAAAGGGGTATGACGTACACATCTTCGCACCGGGATTTCCCGAATCGGAGGTATGTAATCCCATCGATTTCTTGCGCGATTCCTCTGATGCTGAGACTGCACGGCAGTTAGCTACGGTTATTAACAAGAACTTCCGCCTGTTGGGTAATGCGTCTGAGGACGCATTCTTTGCCTCTGCGGGCGACCAGTTGACGCAGGCTATTTTAATGCTAACTAAAGAGTTTGGCGAACGCGCTGATATTATGACGGCTGCGGCAATACTTTCCAGCGAGAAGATGGTCGAACGCTTGATGGCAGCAGCACTAAACCCCTGGATTAAGATAGCTTTTGGTCAATTATTTAGCTCAGCTGGCTCCGAAAAAACCGTGGCGGGTATCGCTGGTAGCGCTTCATTGATGTTCACCCGGTTCATGGCAAGGGGTACATTGGGATGCTTTGTCGGTAAAACAACCCTCCCCCTGGAGGTAAAACGCAAACAGATGATTATCTTCGGGTTAGACCGCGAACGCCGCGATGCTGTCAGCCCCCTGATGACCAGCATTCTCCACATGGTAGTTTCCCGCAGTATCGCCAAAAAACGCAAGGAAGATGGCCCATTAGTAGTATGTCTTGACGAGTTGCCAAGTATCTTCCTTCCAGATTTATTTAAATGGCTTAACGAATCTCGTTCCGAAGGATTCTGCGGTATCCTGGGTTGGCAAAACATGGATCAGCTTGAAAAGATTTATGGTAGGGAAATCTCTAAAGCCATCCTCGGTGCGTGCGGCACAAAATTTGTTTTTAATCCTGGTGAAGAAGAATCAGCACGACTATTTTCTGCATATTTAGGTGAAGAGGAAATTAAATATAAACAAAAATCTCGCTCAACTGGAGGGGGTAGGGCTAGCACGTCTATCAGTGAGCAAGAACGGACTCGGAAGCTGTTCGAGCCTGCCCAATTCCTCAAATTACCACCTGGTAAATGTCTACTTATTAACCCTGCTTACAGTAATAAAAATGAGGGTTCAGTACCAATATTAAAAAATATCAAAATTCCGAAATATATTATCGGACTCGAACAAGAAAACGATACTAAGTGGGATAAAGTCATTAAGGAGCTTGCTAGGAAAAGTACCCAGAAAAAACCCACACAAGAAGATTTAGATTTGCGAGTCAAGGAAGTAGATCGGAAGTTTCCTATCCCACAAGCACCCATACAAGCAGGCAATGCACCGTTACCTGTTGATGCATACAAGAGCTTTTTCTAAAAATGATACAATGTAGCGTCAAAGACGAAAATATCACTCAGACAAAAATAATTAAGTTAATAAATAATTATCACCAAAAAGGTCAATTAATTAGTTCACATCAAGTAAATAGCAAGAATGCACATTCAATTATTAGCTCTTTTGAGGAACAGTTTATCCTCCGACCAAGAGTGAAACTTCATGGGCTACATAGACAGATCGTAATCGATAAAATTGAAATTGAAATAAATGCTAACAACTATGGTGAATTAATCAAACATCATGTAAATTTAATTGGTTTTGAACAACAACAATATGTTGCATATCTACTTCCTTATCCAAGAGTAAACATACATATTATTTTCAACCGTGCCACAGGAAGCCAAGGAAACTTAATTGACATTAGTTTCCCTCAATATAGTATGTGGAATTCAGAATATAAAGTTAAACTCTCTTACGAGGCAATTATCAATGAATATTACAGAGCAGAAAAACAACAACTTGAGTATAGAAGAGATATTGAACGGAAAGTTAGACGACTTATTGAATATTCTGAAAAAGTCACAAACTACGACCTACAACTCGACAACGCTATTAATAGAATTAACCAAATTCTTAGAAAAATGGCATAAAACTTGTGAGGATATTAATGTACAGCACCAACAAATCAATCAAGAAATATTTATAGCAAAAGAAAAACTAACATTAATGGAAGTTAAAATATCCAGACTAGATGACAAGCTAGAAGCAATGTTAAAAATTATTGCTAACCAAAGCGAACAACTAAGCGAAATAAATCAAAATTTCAAAAATAGCCAAATAGAACTAAGTCAAAACAAACATCAAAATGTAAATTCAACCTCTCTATCACTTGAAGAGGTTAAATTTTTTATTTAATAAAACTACCTCAGCTTCAGTTCGATTCCATAAAAAATTACCCATTTTAAAGTAAGATATGTTTGACCCCAGACAAACTCAAATTAATGAATCATATTTAAATACAGCTGATACTGCAATTAAAACAAGTCGGGAATTAAGTAAAACCCTCATCAATGCACTTACTAAGATAACTAAAGTAATTCTCGAAAAACTCAAAGAAGCTCAAGAAGCAAGTAAAATTGCAGTTGAAGTTGGCAAAGATATTTACAATCTTGTATCTGATGAATCTACCCCTGGTGCATATAAATGGGAAAAAGTAGATTTAACCAGCCAAAGTATAAAAAACAATCAAGAAACTAATATTGTGTTCATGCCCGATCTATTAATAGAAGGTCAATACACAATAGAAACTGAACCTTTTACAGACTATCAAGCACAAAGAATTGCTGCCAGATTATTAGAAGATATACCCAATTTAAATAGTGATTATCAGCAAACAGGTGAGATCGCTCTGAAAATTACAGCTTATCTGGAGTCAGAGGGTTCAGAAAAACAAATCGTTATCTATGAACAAGATAGCGAAGGTAAATGTACAATTAATCTCGTCACTGAAATACTTACCCCAGATGAAATAATAGATGTAGCAAGTGAACCACTGATTAAGCTACTACCTCCATCTGCTGAAATTATTGAAAATTCTGAAGATACAAAAGAGTTATTATCTGATAATGAAAATTTCACTGCTATAGAAGTAAATCCACTGTTAGATGATAGTCATCTGACTATAAATAAGTTACTACAAGATGAAAACAGCGAAAATAGTTCGCTCATAACTCAAGAAATAAACTCATCTGTTGAAATAGAAGCAGATGAAAATTTTGGAGATGATGTGGTCAATAATCTTCAAGAAGAAATCGCACAGTCCAAAGAAACTCTTCAAATCAGAGAGATAGTTGTTAGTAACTACCAACCTCAAGATAAAACTGAAGGAGAGGTAAACGAAAATGCAACTCCCAATCAGTTTTTTGCACAAGAGCCAGAGGAGCTAGAAACTAATAATCGAAACAAATATGCACCTGAATTTAGCTATCAAGAAGTAGCTAACTCCCAAGGTGTAGAGTCAGCAGCGCAGCAGTGGGCGCGTCAAGTTGAAGTACCTATCTATCAAATTAATAATAAACAAGCGCGGGAGGAACGCTACAACGGGGAAAATAAAGACATTGCTGAAACCGCGACGGCAATGTTAAAAAAATACGGCATCCTTGAACAAGATGGGTCGCGTATTTACCGTAGCGATACATTTGTGATTCGCCAAGAGGGAGACACTGTTAGCATTCACCGCCGCAGTGATGAACTCTTTGGGTGGGAAAACTCCTTGATGGATTTTAAACTCAATAAAAAAGAGGAAACCAAAATAACGAAAAAACCTACTGAGATGTTACCTGTTGAGCGTCAGGAGTTTCTGATAGTGGCAGAGTACTTGGGCGACAATGACAAGCTCCCTGACCTCAACAATGCCGATATCCGTGATGTAGCAAATAGCTTGGGAAGTCTTGCACCCGCTGGCACGATTAAAACCCTGGAAGTCTTTAAACAAAACGAGATGTTGCATACCCTCAATAATGTCCTCATCCAGGCTGATAAGGAAGAACTTACAGTAGGTGAATTTACCATCAAGCGTACTCGTGAACCCGAAAATAATCGAGCCAGCCTGCAATTATTTAAAACTACTGAAGAGAAAGGTACTCAAGAACTTGTCCGGTTTGACTTGACTAAAACCGAAGCTGGGATTACTAAAGAGGTCAGTAAGATAAATATCTCTGACTACGACATCAACCAAGTCAAGTTTATTGCCCAGAACGCCAGCAAACTCAACTTGGAACAAATCTTCGGTAATGAACAATCTACCCCCGCAGCCGCACCCAAAGAACGAGTCATACAAGCAGCTGGTGATATGCCTGTGAAAGTTCACCCCTATATCGCTGAGGAATGGGCGAACATGGTCAAGCATGGTAGCCCTGACTGGGGAAAGGCAATGAACCAGGGTAATGAAGAGATTCTTCAACGGATAAATGAGAATGACGGCAAGTTACCAATTGCCGACCAGAGGGAGATGTACTTCAAGATTTTAAACCATAAGACAAATGAAGCTGAAAAGAAAGGAGAAACAGTCGTCGATTTTGTTCCCCTCAAAGACATTATGAGCGACTTACAACAATGGCGAGGAGAAGAAATTCGGCAGCAATATACCCCAACTGAACACATACCCTCCCTTCAACGGCAAACTGTTGCGGCTGCATCTAAAACCAAGTCGAGAGAAGTTGAATTGTAAACTAACTATCACCAAGTTGTCTAATACCAAGTCTAGAGAGGTTGAGTTGTAAACTAGCTATTACCAAATTGTCTAGCACCAAGTTTACAAAGTCGCATNNNCAATATAANAAACTTTGGTTGAGAATTTATCCAAATTTGTACGAGTTACGAAATTTAAAAAGCTTACCTTATAAGCTTTTAACTGATTTTGAANNNTTAGTCTCTTTACTTAAACTAGTAACGCGATTAAAACAAAAATTACTACGTAAAGCTCACGCAGATACTCAATGTAGTATCTCAAATAAAAAACTAAAAAGTGAGCTTAACATCCGAATTAAAAAATAGAAACTCACCTATCAGGAGATGGTTTGACTCTAGACTCAACAAGACAGTCATCAAGATGATTACTAACCATAACCAGCTATTAGAAAATCAAGAAATTATCAGACCGATTAATGGGGTAGATTTTCCCTTAGTAGGAAATGCGATCGCCAAAGCACTTGCCAAGTACTTAGGAAACATCTATGAAGACCAAACATGGTTTACTAATTGTCTTGCTCAGGTTGGAGCAAAAGCTCTCAAAATAGAATATGCCTTCGATTATTCCATTACAAATTCAAATTCACTTGAAGAAGAAGCTCTAAAGTGTATGCTACTGGGTGCATTAGAAAATTATGCTCGTAGCCGTAATATTCATGAGATTATTCAACCTTTTCTACAAGGAGAAAAATCTCTTCAGCTTGAAGCAGAATACTTCAAAAAATGGCTTCCTAGTATCCAAGATACATCTCAAATCATCGGTATTGTACCCCGTACCTGGCAAACAGTAGCTAATCAAGTAAGTGGAAATATTACCTGCAATGCTTCATATCCTTTAAGTGAATATCTTGGAGGTGCTGATTGCCAGATAATTGCTGGAAATACTCTCATCGATGTACGAACAACTGCCAAAAAGCGTCCTTTCTCTCTAGAGAATTTTTACCAACAAATTAGTTACGTCCTGCTTGATAGCAATGATACCTATACTATCAATCAACTGGTCTGGTTTTACAGCCGCCAACAGTCGGTATTCTTCTATCCTACTGACAAAATATTCCGCGACTTGCAAGCAACAAGAGAAGAATTTAAGAAAATGATTCTTGATAACTATCACACAAATAGGTTAGCAGAACAAAATAAGTGTTTATATCTTCCCCAGTAAGGATAAAAATATGATTCAAGACTTTCAACTCAATCCTAGTTTCAATATCCACTTCGATGGTATGAAGTATCACGCCAAGATTCACTTNNNNTATGCTTTTGAAACTGAAGCAGAAGAAATTCCAGCAAGTGATATTAGCACTCTTGCTACAAGAGTATCTAACCGTTGGCGGCAGTATCTTCTGAATATTGCAAATAAATACAGATATCTACTAGTTAGCCCTTTCCAAGCAGAGGGTTAACTTAACGAATGTAAATCAACTTCTGCTCGTTTAAATACTATGAAATTAGGTTTCTATCCAGTATTGGGTAAGAGCGATTTTGTTAGAAGCAAGGGTGAAAAAATTCCAATCTGGCAGTTGCTTGAGTATCAGCCTGTGGGGTGGCTATACTCACTCGCAATCAAGGCAGAAATTGTTCCAGATAGTCCCATTATTCATGACTGTGGATCATTTAACTACCGTGAGCAAGATATCCCCACTCTAAACGGTAAATATGTTGATGCCCACTGGTCTATTCATAGATATCGAGAACGCTCAAAGGTCGGCGATATTATTGTTTGTCCCGACCATTTACTTGTTGGAGAAAATATCAGGGAACGGCAAGAATACAACCTTAAACAAGCAGAAACATTTATCCAACTTGCTAAAAGTTATCTTCCCAACAGAATACCCCTAGCAGTCATCCACGGGCAGTCTCTCAGTGAACGCCTTGAAGTAGCAAAATATCTTTTGGGACTGGGATACCGTCATCTCGGCATCGGTGGGCTTGTTTCCCAGGCGAGAGAGTATTCGATTAACTTACACATTATCAAAACAATCACTCAAGTTGTGAGATCGCTAATTAACTCGGAACGAGTATTGCCGAAAGCGGGTGCGATGCCTGCGGCGGGCGTAGCCATCGCACCATTGCACGAGCCAAATGCTCACCTGCACGTTTTTGGATTATGCTCGCCCCAGTATGCCAAAGCTTTTATTCAGATGGGACTATCCTTTGATGGTTCAACTTTTATCCGGGAAGGACTAGGCGGTGGGATGTTCGTCAGCCACGAGGAAAAATTAATTCGGATACCAACCCACTATGCGCCAAAGTGCAACTGTCATGTTTGCAGGGTTCTCAACCGACATAGGATTGACCCTCGGCTGACAAACAAAGGACGGACGCATACTATGGGAAGAATCGCCCACAACCTCAATCTGGTGATCAGCACCTACAGAAAGTTCACTCCCAAGGAAAAAGTCTACCTGGTTGCTGGATGTGGCAAGCAGCTTACCTACCCTGCTGCCGCCAAAGACTTATATTATTCCCAGCACTTTCAAGCGTGCCGTCGCTACGTAGAAGAACAAGAGTCAAGATGGTATATCCTCTCACCTTTACATCAAGTTATTAACCCAGAAGCAATCATCAAACCCTACGACAAATCCCCCTATTCCTTATCACATCAGGAACGTATACTATGGGCGCAACAAGTAGCAGAAAACCTCATACAAGTTGCGTCCCCGGAAATAGAGTTTGTATTCTTGACGGGCAAGCTTTACAGACAGGAGGTAACGCCCATTTTAAAAGCAAAGGGATATGAGACAAAAGTACCAATGCAGCACCTAGCCATTGGACAGCAACTTGCCTGGATAAAGAAGGAACTGGAGCAAGAAAAACAGCTTGTTTTAGATATATAACCCAGCAGTAATAGCACCAAAATAATTTATGGAGACTACAAAACGAGTAATTAATATAAGTGAAAAATTCGGCAGCTGGATTGTACTAAATAAACAAGGAAAGCAAGTATTATGCCAGTGTGATTGTGGAACCCAAAAACTTGTCTACAGTCACACCCTTACCAATGGTCGGTCAACTAATTGCGGTTGTAAAAAAAGAAAAGAATCCATCCCAGTTGGGGCAAACTTTGGGAGACTAAAAGTTATATCCGATGTAGAAGTTAAGGGGAAAAGGGGTGAATTACTACTCCTTACCCTATGCAGCTGCGGAACCCAAAAGTATATCAGTAAAAATAGCTTAAAAAGAGGGCTTACACAAAGCTGCGGATGCTTGCAGCGCGAAACCCTCAAGAGCGATAAAACTGTCCACGGACACTGCAAAAGCCACGAGTATAACTCCTGGTTACACATCAAGCGCATCTGCTATAACAAGAACCACCATCAGTACAAGTATCATGGCGGGTGCGGAATTGAAGTCGATGCATCCTGGCGCGATAACTTTACCCAGTTCTTAAAAGATATGGGAGTAGCACCCGAAGGAACAGTCATAGCACGTATTGACCTAGAGAGTGACTTTGCTCCCGGAAATTGTCAATGGATACCCAGAAAAGAGCATTACCGTCAAATACATTTCTTAAGAAGAAAAGAATTGTTCATTTCTCAAACTTTACCCAAACCAGTTGTTACAAATTGTGAGATAAATGTTTCACCAAATATTATTCGCGCAATTGTCAAAGCTCATGCAAATGGTGAAGCCAATATGAATAAACTTGCTACACAATATCAAATTAGCACTCAAGACGCAATAAATATTATCCTTCACCACGCTTAAATAATAAATTTATTTTTAATAAAAGTGCATCATCAATTATAATGGCGCACTTTTTATTTTCAATAGCTCATTGAATATTTTAAATAAAAATTAATCTGTTCATAAATTAATCACCACAGTTATTACACACCTTGTAAAGGTAGTTATTAGGAGTAATTCAGCAATCAATAAAATACTTTGGATTTTATCTGAGCATGAAGTTGACTGCACATGGCTAAATAATGGCGATTTTTAACTAAGTGTTCATACAAATACGAATCATTCTTTAGGTAGAAAAAGTAGCTAGATTTTCTACCACAGACGAAATTATCAACTAGCTAGGCAAGCAAAACCTCAAGTCAAAATCATAAAAATTGTACATGATAATACACAACGGCTCTTACATCTGGTTTCACGCAGGACAAACTGCAAGATGGGGAACTATAAGTGCGATTAAAGCATTGCCATACCTAATGATTGCATACCAAATCGACGGACAGTGGTACAGTGACCCCAATTTTTTATCACCCAAAAATCTAGAAGTAAAACCAACAATCCCTGTAAGTTCAGCAATTATTCACATACCAAAAACAATAGTTGAGCTACAACCAATTGTTCAATTATGTGCGGGATTTAGAAACAGAAAAGTTCACAGCCTTTGGGTAATTAATGCTCCAGAGCAAGTATTGAAACATATCTTAGAGTGCAAGCAATGGGACAGTATATCACCCAAGCAACTATTAGAAACTCTGTATGAATTAATTCTTTATGGCTACGAAGTAAAAATACTTCCCGCCAAAAAGGAAACCATATCCCCAATCGAATGGATGGAATAGTAATGACTAATAGCAAGCAACAACTCACACTTTACTATCCTTGTGTAGTCCAAATTTTAGATCAGTTTGTACAAACAATATCAGTTGAGTTTTGGATACAGAATCCAATAAACGACAAATGGAATTTGGTAGTCTTGAAAGATGGTGATAGCAGCAGCCTATCGGGTTATACATCTGCGACAGCACCACGTAAAATGGCATACCTCAATGAAGAATGTCTATCAATAGAAGCCTTTTTGCAAGCCAAAAAAGAAGAAGGTGTAGACTATCCCATTCGACATAAAAGAACTTATCTGACAGTTAAGGGTGCTGCATCTCACAAACTATTCTGGACATGGACAAATCCTCAGACCAATAAAATTGAACGCATCCATTGGCATCCTTTAGCTATAAAAGCAAAGGCAAGTGAAGATGACCGAACTGATTACTCAAATATAACTCCAGTCAAGATTGTAAATGGAAAATTAATTACACTTGAAAAGGAGAATTTACCATCAAATAGAGCAGCTTTTTCGGAGTTTCTTGCAGACAGGGAAGAAAACCTCCGCCTTGCACTCGAAGCCCTAAAATCACCCAATCCTGATGCCGCACTCGAACTGCTAGCCATCATGGAAGAAATATCCAAAGACTGTTTCTACGCCAGTTGGATTATGGGCAATGGATACAATTTAGAATTAATTCTTAAATCATGGGATGGCACTAGCAACGTCAGCTACGGCGGTGGGGAAATCACACAGCAACAGTTAGCACTAATGCGCGTTCTTTCTGAACTATCCCAAGGTTGGTGGTTTTGGGATGAAGATCAGGATACTGGCGTAATTTTCCAAAGTTAAACTTACAGGGGAATCGCCTGATTATTTGGGCTGGGAGTATTGCGATCGCTGTACATGATCGGGAATGCGCTACTGTTAATCGTAAGCGCATTTTTTACACCCAGTATATCGAAGGTTAATTTTGAGTATGGGAAAGATGGCGATATTTGAGAAAAGCCTCTAAGACACTTACTTCGAGCTAAGAGTAAGTGTCTACCCCTGTGTAGCAACTGGTTAATCTCTATTTTCAGTCATTTTAGAGAATAACGATCTCATATCCACTACAGATTATTATTTAGTGATGAATTATACTTATAACTCCATATCGCAATTCCGAGTTGGAGAAAATTGATATTGTTTTTGTTTTGCAGCCGCTATTTCAAAAGAGGTATCAAATTCGGTAGCCTTTGTTCCAAGTTTTAATTCCTCGTATAAAGGCACACCATCGCCGTCATTATCACTCTTGAGAACCTTAGTCATGATATGAGCAGGGGCAACTTGCGCGAGGCGATTTACTACATTAGCAACAAACTCGTTAGATGCTTCACAGCCATTAAGGTATCTAATTAAAGCATCAGCAGTAGCCTCAGTCATCTTGGCTGGGTTTTTTACCCCCGCTTCCAGAATAAAGTCATCGTAAATAGCTTTCTCGCTATCAGTAAAATTTTCCTTGCAAGCTTGTTGGATAATTAATTCAGCCTGCTGTTGTTGATTTAAAATTGTCATAGTAGTTTTTAGATATTGTTAAAGGAGTAACAGATATGACACATTATGTTTGCGATTTGTATGGCAATACAAACTGGAAGATTCCAGTAGAAGAAGTCGCCGCTAGAACATTCAATACAGAACAAGAAGCACAACAATGGTTCCAAGAGAAGTGTTCTGATAACAGTATTGAATTTAGTGGCTTCCATGACACTGAACGCTATGTCACTAACTGGGTTTCGTGCAACGGTCAAGAAGTTGGTGAAATCACCAAACGCCCTACCTAATTCCAACAAATCCTATTAGAAATTCAGAAAATTGTTTGTACCAGACAATTTTCTTCATCAAATTTAACGCCATATTAAATGACGCTCATAGACGGACAGTTAATACGAGAACACGTAAAGCAAGAATGTCAAAAATACAAATCCATATTTCAAGCATCTCAAAAAGAAGTAGCAATCATCAGATTTGAGTCTTCAGAAAATGCCAGCAATGAATTAAGAGCTAGATATGAAGCAGCCAGAATCTCAGCAGAACAAAAAGTAGCTATTTTCAACGCTATTGGCATTACTCCCAATTATATTGTGCTATCACCCAATATCGCAGTAGAGCAATTTGATGGCATTGTTCAATCCATTAACGAAAACACCCAAGTCACTGCTGCTATTGTTCAATATCCAATTCCAGCTAAGTTTACAAGCTCAATTGGGCTATTAGAGCCACAAAAAGATATAGATATCGTCCGCAGACAAAGCAACAATTTCTTTGAAAGTTGTGCTACTGCTGAAGGAATCGCCAGAATTGTTGAATCCTACGCACAAAGAGATTCCAATGTTGCAGTTGTCGGCGGAGGTGGCTTTGTGGGCAATGGTGTCATCAAATATTTAGAAGCAAGTAGAATCAGCTGTTTCTGTTTGGAAGACGGCGATGACCTGACTAGAACTCAAGAAGCTGACATTGTAGTATCAGTCACCGGAAGACGAGGAATTTTCACGGACTATGTACTCCCCTCTCATCGCTTGGTTGTCGATGGTGGCTTTATACCTACTGCTTCTGGTGCTGCTGGCGATGTAGCTCGCAGTGCTTACAGAATCCCCCAGAACATTACGCCCGTCCCTGGAGGTGTTGGCCCAATAGAAATGGCAATTTTAGCAGAACGTTTGGTAAAAATGGATTTGGGCATAGAACTTGGGAAATGGGACTATCAGCAATTACAGCAAGAACAGATGCAACGCGCTACTATAATTGCCCCCATAGCTAGAGTGTTCTTCGCACAGCAAGCAACTGCGTATCCTCAATCCATTCGCACAGAAAAAGAAAACCTATTTGTCTTGGAAGGTAGTAACTACCAGATCAGCTTCAATAGCACCACGCAAAGTTTAACTGTTGCCAGAACCAATGAAAAGCTAACGCTAATTCGACTAACTCTTGCAAGTAATCAAATTGAAACCGCCAGGGGTATAACAAACGAGGATATAGCAAGATGGCAGCAAATTCAAACTGCGATCGATTCAACAATAACGCAATCAACTGATAGAGGTATAGGGGACTTCCAAAGAATAAATTATTCCAAGAAAAACAAGAGACAGGTTTTCTCAAGAATGATAATCATTTTAAGGGGGAGAAAAGGGGTTGCCGAGGGCAACCCCTTTTCTCCCCCTCATCTATGCATGAAGAATCTATACACTTGTCGTCTGCTTTGAAGTTAAACAGTGTAAAAATAGTATGTTTTGTAGCTAAATAAATGCTGTTTATTAAAATCAAATAACTTTTGTCTTACTACAACAAATATCAATAAACCAATTACCTAAATTTGGGAAAACTTCATGATTAGAATCGGTTAGCCGCTCAATCTGTTTTTCAATTTGAGCCATAGCTTTTTTTGTAAGCTTTACCCCATTCTCATAAGTTTCGTGTACTAGCTTAACTACTGGATGAGAACCTTTCCATTTCATAGTACTAGCAAAGTTTAAAGCTG
Source organism: Nostoc sp. GT001 (assembly GCF_030382115.1). Taxonomy (NCBI): domain Bacteria; kingdom Bacillati; phylum Cyanobacteriota; class Cyanophyceae; order Nostocales; family Nostocaceae; genus Nostoc; species Nostoc sp. GT001. The sequence continues at coordinate 62,511 of NZ_JAUDRJ010000002.1, read as the reverse complement.
TCTCCACTTCATCTAGAATGCTGCCATTCCAATGATTCTCTAGTATTGCCCATGTCCTTTCTATTGGATTATATTTACTATGATATGGAGGGTAGTAAGCTAAACGTATATTTAGTTGATACTTGTGAGCAAACTCTACTATACGTTTCATAAATTGGGTACGCCGTGAACTATTCTGCGGCCCATTATCTTGATTGAAAAGTAATGTTTTAATTTGCGAAAAACGATGCTTTTCACAAGACCAGAAATCTTCTAAAACATCAACAATAAAATCACTGGTAACTTTTGATTCTGTAAAGTACAAAAATAGCTCATCAAGCTCTGGAAGAAATATACCATAAGGAGTTACAGTTGTTTTTGGATTATAATCATGGTCATCAGCTTTCGCTCCATCCCTGCTTTTACCCCCTCGATCAAATGAGCCAATCTTAACACGAGCTTTTGCGTCCATGCTTAGACGTAAAATACTTTTATCTTCCGAAGCATCAATATTAACTAAGTTTAATTGCTCAAAGATGGCATCAGTTTGCGGNTATTTTTTTTGAGGTTGAACTTTTTTTACCCTTCTGAGCTTGTAACCTAAATTATTTAATTTGACTCGAATTGTTTCTGATGTATGTAAATTTTCATCACTATAACCATATTTTTCAATTAATTGCTTTCTAACTTCGGCTGCACTGAGTCTGCTATATAGTCTTTGACTTTTAAAACTAGGATCAGTTTGACTTTGTGAATCTACTATATTTTTTATATCTTCTAAAAGATTTGGCAGGTGTTCTTCTGCTTTATAACGCCCTTTGCCACTCATGTTATCAATGCAAGTAATACCACTTTCTAATTCTCTCATTCCTTTCCTAATAGTATCTCGATTCCATCCTAATTCTGATTGTGCAACCCTTTGCCCTCCTAAACCTAAGCCCCGAACTGTCTGTGCCATAAATTTGCGTTTTGCTGCACCTTTTAATTCAAATGCAGTTTCAATCAACAACTTTTTGAGAGAATCAGTTAATACTATGGCCATCAGTTACCACACTCAAAAACAAGGGTCATTATTTAAATTACTATAAAAAGGGAATGAAGGGCTGCCGTCGGCAGCCCCTTCATTCCCCTTTAAAATGATTATCATTATTGGTGATGGAATAGTTTATTTTCTGGAAGTCCCTAGAGCTTTGAAACTATCAATTATCACTGCAACCTACAATAGACCTATGCAGCTTGCATCTACTGCACTGCCAAGCATTCAAAGTCAAACTGACCGCAATTTCGAGTGGATTGTCATCAATGATGGCGCTAATCCTGATACCAAAGATATCATCAACAGCATTAAGGCAATATCTGATTTCCCCATCAGTTACATTGAAATGGAACACCCTGAACCGAGCAGTGGCTTTGGCTTGTGCTACGCTCGTAACCTGGGACTAGATGCAGCTGGTGGTGACATTGTTTCATACCTGGACGATGACAACAGCATAGCTCCTGAATTTGTTGCCTCAATGCGGCAGTATTTTGAACAATATCCCAATATCCGATACAGCATGGCAAGACAGCAGCGCCGCCGCGATGTCATCCGCAATGGTAGTGTTGTTCGCCAAGGTAAATCGTTTGTTTCGCCTAGCAATTGCTGCTCCTTACAGCAGCTTCTATGGCAACAAGAGATATTCGACAGCAATGGTTTCGTCCACTACCGAAGCAATGCTCCTAGATGGAACCCCCAGTTTCAAGTATTCGCGGACTACGAGTATTTGCTGCAATGTGCTTGCATCTGGGGTGAAGGTGGCTTTGGTCTCAATAACAGCATTCTTGTTAACTATATTCAGTCTTCTATTGGTATTATTGGTAGTTCCAACTATGAGCAATGGGCAACTGAGCTATCGCTGATTGTCAGTAACCAAGCAAACTATTTCATCCTTCAGGACAATTCTGTTGAACCCTTAGAGCAGCTTGTAAACACTTATATTACTAAAGGAAAAATCTCATTAACGCCAAAAGCATTTGCCCTTCTTTAGATTTAAAGAAGCTTGTCAACAGGGCTGAATCTACCCTGAAGTAGAGAGTCAGGAGGCATCTTTATTCTGGCTCCTGACTCCTCAAAACTTTAAAAGTGAAACTTAAATGGCTATTGGCTTAACTAGTTATTGAACAAGTCCAAATCTGTCACAGCCCCAAGACTGCTAGAAGATACCAATTTGGCATATTTCGCCAACACGCCTTTAGTGTAACGCGGGGCGGGGGGTTGCCAGTTGGCACGACGATGGGCTAATTCGTCTTCAGATATATTCAACTGCAATAAACGAGCGGGTGCATCAATAGTAATACTATCGCCTTCTTCTACAAGAGCGATCGCACCACCAACTGCTGCTTCTGGAGCCACATGACCAACTACCATGCCATAAGTACCACCAGAAAAGCGCCCATCGGTAATTAATCCCACCGCATCACCCAAACCAGCGCCGATAATTGCCGAAGTGGGAGCCAACATTTCTCGCATTCCAGGGCCACCCTTAGGNCCTTCGTAGCGGATAACCAAAATATCACCAGCTTGAATTTTACCCGCCAAAATTGCATCTAAAGAGGCTTCTTCCGATTCAAATACTCGTGCAGGCCCAGTAATGACTGGTTTTTTCACCCCGGTAATTTTGGCAACAGCCCCTTCCGTTGCCAAATTACCTCTGAGGATGGCTAAATGTCCTTGAGCATACATCGGGTTATTCCAAGTCCGAATCACATCTTGATTGGCAGATGGTTCTTCGGGGATGTCTGCTAATATCTCTGCAATGGTTTGTCCGCTAATGGTGAGGCTATCACCATGCAATAAGCCATGTGCGAGTAACATCTTCATTACTTGCGGAATGCCGCCAGCTTTGTGCAAGTCTGTAGCTACATATTTACCGCTTGGTTTTAAATCACACAAAACAGGAACACGGGCGCGGATTGTTTCAAAGTCATCCAGGGTTAACTCTACATTAGCAGCGCGAGCGATCGCTAAAAAATGTAATACTGCATTGGTCGAACCACCCACCGCCATAATCACAGAGATGGCATTTTCTATTGATTTGCGGGTAATTATTTGACGAGGCAAGATTTGTTTACGAATGGCTTCGACTAACACAAATGCTGATTTTTCAGTGCTGTCGGCTTTTTCAGCATCTTCGGCTGCCATTGTCGAAGAATAAGGCAAACTCATTCCCATTGCTTCAAATGCTGAAGACATGGTGTTAGCTGTGAACATTCCCCCACAGGAACCAGCACCAGGACAAGCACGACTTTCAACTTCTAATAATTCTTTTTCGTCAATTTTTCCAGCACTGTATTGACCAACAGCTTCAAAAGAACTGACAACAGTTAAATCACGTCCGTTGTAGTGACCGGGTTTAATTGTACCACCATAAACGAAAATAGCAGGAATATTCATCCGCGCGATCGCTAGCATTGCCCCTGGCATATTTTTATCACAGCCACCAATGGCTAGTACACCATCCATACTTTGCCCAGTACAGGCGGTTTCAATGGAATCGGCGATGACTTCCCGCGACACGAGGGAATATTTCATCCCTTCGGTTCCCATTGAAATCCCATCGCTAATGGTAATCGTGCCGAATACTTGCGGCATCGCCCCGGCAGATTTAATCCCAACTTCTGCTCTGAGTGCCAGTTGATTGATTCCCATATTGCAGGGAGTGATGGTGCTGTAACCGTTGGCTATACCGACAATGGCTTTATTGAAATCTTCATCTTTAAAACCAACTGCCCGCAGCATAGCTCGATTAGGCGATCGCTGTACTCCTTGCGTCACAACTTGGCTTCTCAAATTCTCCGACATAATTACATCATCCTCTGACTTGCGTGTATGAGTATGATAAGTAGCAATTTTTGATATGTCCAATATATATTTATGAATAATTGAGACTTATAAAATATCAAAACTATGGAACTGCGACACCTGCGCTACTTCATTGCTGTAGCTGAAGAACTACACTTTAGTAAAGCCGCAGAGCGACTTCACATCGCTCAACCGCCCTTAAGCCAGCAAATTCAGCAGCTAGAAACAGAACTAGGGGTAGAACTTTTTCAGCGCAAAACCAAACGACAGGTGCAGCTAACGGAAGCCGGACAAGTATTTTTGCAAGAAGCTTATCAATTGTTCGCTCAACTGTCCAAGGCAATTGATCTGACTCAACGGACAGGTAGGGGTGAGAAAGGACAACTACGAGTAGGTTTCACCAGCTTGGTAACTTACGATTTGCTGCCTGTGATTTTGCGGCGGTTTCGAGAACAGTTTCTAGAGGTGGAGTTAGTGTTGCAAGAATTAACCACAACTCAGCAAGAACAAGCGCTATTCAATCGCCGCATCCATGTAGGTTTTGCCCATCCACCTTTAGAAGACAACACTTTCAATCAAGAATGTATTCAGCAAGAAGGACTAGTTGTAGCAATGCTCGTAACTCATTTCTTAGCTAGACAAGAAAATATTTCAGTGCGCGAGCTAAGAGACGAAAATTTTATTATGTTCCCTCGCCATTTGGCTCCCGGACTTTACGATCAAATCCTGAGTCTTTGTCAGCAAGGAAATTTCAGCCCAAAAGTGACTCAAGAAGCAATCCAAATGCAGACAATTATCGGGCTAGTGTCAGCAGGAATGGGGATTGCGATCGTACCGTCTTCTTTGCAAAATCTTCAAAGGGCTAGTGTAGTTTATCGCACTTTAGAAGAAAAAACACCATTAGTAGAAACGGCTGTAGTGTGGCGACAAGAGGATATGACACCTGTTTTACAGGAGTTTCTACAAATTGTGAGAAGTATCTGTGGTTAATTAGTCAGTTATGGCAATAACAAAAACCACTACTTTTGACTAACGCCTACCTGCTAAAACAGCAAGTAGGTAACTTTTTATGACCCAGCTTGAATGGTTACAAGCAAATAAACAGGTTTATTCTAAAGAACATGGTGTTATCCATATCGCCGCCATCATCGAGAAAAATCTTTACTTCAAAAAGGGAAGTGTAAATCAAATTATTTTTGACTGGGAGCATGAGGTAAATAGCGGTAATTTATTACCTCTTAATCAAGCACCAACAGGTAAAAGTATTCTTTACCAAGAGATAGCCGCTATTCTTGATGGCTCAGGAAAACTACAAAGTTGTGATATAATTCCGGCTCAAGAAGCTAAACTTTGTCCGATACCAGATGATATTCACCCTCTAGTTAAATATGCCCTGAGTCAGTCAGGAATTACGCAACTATACTCTCATCAAGTCGAGGCATGGGAAGCTTACAAAAAAGAGGAAGATATTATTCTTCAAACTCCAACCAGCAGTGGTAAAAGTATCTCTTTTTTAATTCCAATCATTCACGAGTGCCTAAAAGGTAAATCAGCTTTAGTATTTTTTAACTTGAAAGCACTTGCATTTGATCAGGTAGAGAAAATTCGCTCGTTTGTTAGCCACCTAGATGAAGAAATTCGCCCCCAAGTTCTCAATATCAATGGTGATATTCCTCCCCAGGAGCGCAAACAACTTTACAGCCATCAACCCTCGATTTTATGCGTGACACCCGATGTATGGAACCACGAACTGAACAACTATCAGTTTGACTCAAACTGGGGATTTAGAGAAACAATCAGAAAAATTTCAATCCTCGTCTGTGATGAAGCGCATTTCTATCAAGGCATCTTTGGCTCACACTTTGCCCTACTTAATCGGCGAACTCAATTAATGATAGAATCTGCTGGCAATAATATTTCTAAATTACAGTACATCTTTGCTTCTGCAACAATTAGTAACAGCAGCGAAATTGCCCAGAAGATATCCAATCGAGTAGAACAAAGCAACCTTGCTATTATCGACCAAAGTGGGGCAAAACGCTCGGAGATTACTTTCCTTAGCCTCAAAGCACGAAACAATACTCTTTACCAAACTGCCCAAGTTGCAGCGATGCTCGTAAGTAAAGGAATAGTCGGGATTTGTTTCTGCGATAGTAGAGAACTGGTAAAGGTTTTAACTAATGCCATTCGTAAAGCTTTAGTGGAGATGCAATTACCTCACTTGGGAGAAAGCATCTCAGCATTTTATGGCAGTATGAAGGCAAATCAGCGTAACAAAATTATTGCAGATATACAGGGCGGGAAGGTCAAGTTCATTATATCCACGAGTGCTTTAGAAGCGGGTCTGGATATAGGGTCTATCGATGCAACTATCGTACATAGTTACCCAGGCTCAATTCTTGCCTTTCGCCAAAGGGCGGGGCGTGCAGGCAGGCAAGAAGCAGGGCTATTGATATTTATCCCGTCGAAAAGGTCGATTATGGATTCTTACTACGCCAATCACCCGGAACGCCTCTTATCTGACCCTCCAGAAATTATCAACTTTAACCACAATTATGAAACAATTTTGGAGCAGCACATTCTCGCCTGTTGCAAAGAAAGTAAACCGACACAAGCTCAAATTGCTCGACATTTTGGTACTTCTGGCGATGCGATCGCACGACAGCTAATCGGTAATAATCAACTAATTTTCAGTTATAACCAAAAACTGACAACTAATCGAAACCTCGGTTATGTCCACTCAAAAATTAAATTCAGAGGCAACACTGACCAAAACATCAGTTATATCAATCAAGATAGCGCGGAAGAGTTTGAGGAAAGTTCGGCATCATCTGCACTACGAGAAGTTTATCCTGGTGCCATATATCTTGCTCAAGACTTTGACGGCAACCCCGTACAGTATAAATCACAAGAGCTAAATTTAACCGAAGGGAAAGCAATTCTCAAGCCAATTGAGGCAACCAACCTATTTAGTCGTCCCGAAGGAAGCCTAAATTTCGAGGAAATCAAAATTGTAGGGGAAGCCAAAATTATCAATCTTTCCCAAGGGGCAGCTAGATTTACACCTGTTTCAGCCAAAATCAAAGAAGAAATTTACGGGTACAACTTGTACAGGCTGGAACAAAAATGGACTTGCACTAATAACAGATGTCGCAACTTCAATTTAAATTTACCCGGACACATACAAACTTGTCCTGCTTGCAATACCCAACTTATTGAACGAGAATTTGTCGAACTATTGGAGGAAAATAAATACAAGGAAGCATTTGCTCTTAACTACAATACATTCTGCGTTAGGGTTGAAATTAACACTGATGCGAGAAAATATTTTTCAGCTATCGTCAAAAATCTCCGAAAAGAGATACTCAACAAACAGAAATATATTTCCAATGAAGAAAAACAACTATTTGAAAGCAATGAGACTCAGATTTGCGTTCATACTCTCGCACACCAACTCATGCTCAGTTTACCACTTGTCCAACATGGAGCAAACAGTCGAGATATCGATTTCATGTTAATTGAAGTACCATCAAATCATAACATAGTAGGCTATTTCTTCGATACATGCGAACACGGTACAGGTATGTGCGATACTCTCATCAAGTATTTAGAAACCGCTTTTATGAAGGCAAAGTTTCTAGTAGATAATTGCCCTTGCAAATACGGCTGCTCATCTTGTACAACAATTCAACGCTGCCCTGATGATAACAAAGCACTGTTTAAATCAGTTGGGCTATCTCTACTAGAGGAAATAATCAATTCGACACAAACAAAAATCATTAATCAATAATTAAGATAATCCTACCCAAGATGGGTAGGATTATCTTTTCAGTAATTAAACCACATACATCGCTTACGCACAAGATTTATGAAAGTTTGTGATAATAAGCAATGTACATCGAACTATTAGCCGATTCAAGTCAAAACCCTAAACGGTTTCAAATTCTCCATGCACCAACAGATATCCTCCTAGAAACAGATTTTAAGTTAGGAGATTTTGTTGAGTCTAATAGCATCGATTTTATTATCAATCATGCTGTAAATCTAGGATATGAAGTAAAAATATCCCATCCCAAAGAGCAAGACAATGAAAAATATACTCTCCCTCAAATCAGTGAGGAGCTTGCTGATTTGATGATTAATTATCCATCAGACTTAAAATTACGAACTAATGGGATGGTTTTTGAACAAAGGGCATATTTAATGTCTAAAGTTTACGATGAAGTGTGCCAAAATCTCGAATCAAAAGCTCTCTTAAAAGAAGCCGAGTATTGGCTAATAAATTACGCACGAGAGGTAATTGCCAAACAATGCCATTACTTACCAGATATCCTTCTTAAAGTAGATAACCCGGTTATTAGAGCAATGGCAATAGATACACTCATGCTCTGGCAGCCAGATTGGAAAAACGCTATCTCCCAATATGTAGGAAGCAGATTTGAAGCTGGTAACAATGAGTTTGAGGTTATCAGCTACTATCACAATCAAGAAAAAAAGGGTAGGGACGGGATAATGGTACTGTGCAAGGTAACAAAAACCATGAATAATTATCTTGAATTTCCTACGTTTCCCTTCAATACAAACTGTACTCTTGGAACTTATCAAGTCGAAAATGCACTTAACCAAAGGTTGGCTTAAAACAGAAATCAGAAGCTAAAATATCACTCATGAGCGACCAACAAATCAGTTATTTAATAACAGGCATTTGCACGTTTCATTGGAATGCTGACTTTCATAAATTCTGTGAAGTCTGCAACTTTGACCCCAATCATGCTTACTCAAAGGAGAAATGGCAGCAGTGGCAACAATTTGTATCTGGCATAAAGGCGTTTGACCAAAATACCCTTGCCAAGCTAGTTGAAGCAGGCCATCAGTTAGCACCGTAATCATAATATCAAACCACCACACTCACTAACGCAGCTGTGCATGAATTATCGAAATAATTAGCCACATGAATTCATGCACGCCCAAATCCGTCATTTGGTATCTTCGCTTGACAACTTACCCGAAGAATGGCGAATCGTCCCTACCTTTGGTAAACGTCCTCTAGGGAAAGAATGGGAAAAAAATACCTACTCTCCCAGAGAACTACAAGCCGAACTCGTCCGCCGCCGCCTAAAAGTTTGGACAAATAACAGATTGATCACCCCCACTGGTGTAGCCTTGGTATGCGGTTCTAATCATCCCCAAGGATATTTAGTAGCTATTGACTGCGACGGCGAAACCTCCTGGCGACAAATTATTCAAATTAACGAACATACAGAACCAGAAGAACTCAACCAGATAATACCCGCCGAAGCAACCGATGTTCCTACGGAGTCGTTGTGCGATACTCCTATGGAATCGTTGTGCGATCGCGCTCAAAAATACCTTCCTCCCACAATTGCATTTACCTCTGGGAGAAAATATCGCAGCCAGCGCTTATACCTCATCCCAAATTCAAAAGCTTGGGAAGTAAAATCTCGCAAAATCAAAACTGGGAAGGATGAACACCTGGAATTTAGAGGCAAAAACCTAGCCTCGATCCTTCCCCCCTCCTTTCACCCAGAGGGCAGAAATTACAGATGGCTTCCTGGCTGTAGTCCATCTGAGCGCCAAATAGAAATAGCCCCCGACTGGGTAATTGCTCAGATGCTTGCCAAACAGGAGAAAGCAAGAAAGTTTAACCTACCCCAAGAAAAATATAACCGCAGATATGGAGTAGACAGATACGCTCATTTAATTTCCTCAATCGAGACAAATATCCAAACCGCACTTGTACTACTTGAAGTTATCCACCCTCGATTTGCAGATGATTACCACTCGTGGATTCAAGTCGGGATGGCACTTCATAGTGTTAGTCCCATTTTATTTAGAGCATGGGACACCTGGAGCCAACTTTCTCCTAAGTACAAATCAGGCGAATGCGCCTACAAATGGCAGTCTTTTAACAAGACAGGTATTACTATCCGCACCTTATTTAGATTAGCCAATCTCTCTTAATTATGAGCAGTCAAATATTACCTGACGAGAATGTAACTAACCTTGAAGACAGTTATAGCAGTAGAGATTTTAATCCTGATATTCAGGAGAATAGCGATTTAGAAGAAACATTAGATGAATTAGTAAACACTGAAGTTATAAACCAAGATTCATCTACCGAGATAGATTTAGGCAATTCTGACACAAAAACCACCTTAATAACCATTCAACTAATACCAAACTCTGAAACAGTAATTGTCTCAATTGGAATCAAAGGCGCACCTCCAATTATCAAGACGATGAACCTTGCTGAGATAACATCTCATCCTGTCATAAATAACTTGTTACAGGATTTAGAAAAATCTTTACCAAAGATGTTAGATATCTGCAAGCAAAGGATGGAAAAGCAGACTATACATCAGAATAGACAGGAACAATCAAGACAAGTACAAAAGCGTAACCTGTCTGAAGATAAAGACAAAACACCCGCGCCTAACAACCAACTGTCACTATTTTAATTACCATGAAGTACATTGCGATTATCGAAGGACAAGAAATTTCTCTTGATGAGGCGATCGCCCAAGATGACAATACCCTCAAAACAGCCATTAGCGTCTACTTTCCAGAATATGCTAATGCCGAAATTGAACGACAAACAACTGATGATACAGTTTCAATTCGTCTGGTAAAAAAAGCAGGTACTAAGGGAAGTCAATTCAGAGAATTGAAAAATAGTTCTGAAGAAATAAATCCTGCACTAAAGTTAGGGTGGCAGATAAAGCTTCTGGAGATAAAAAATCAAATTAGTCTCGAAAATTTAATTACCCTACAACCTGAGATAGAAAAAGCTATCAAGCTCGGTCAAAATTGGGAAACCTACATCGAAAAAGTAACTCGAAGCCTTAAGCATCAACCTGCTGCCACGAGTAAATATCCCGTACTGTAATAACAAATTTATAGCCGCTATGAGTTATGGCGGCTGATTAATTATGCTTGCGAACATACAATCATTCAAAATACCCATTACTTGTTTAACAGCAATTATCTACCTAGAAAATCTCTCCGAACGAGTAAATTTTTTAAGTCTGTATCAAAAAATATTCCCAGAACAATGGCTAGAATCAACCATTACTATTGATAAACAATCACATCCAACAAGTGCCTACATAGATAGAGAAATTGAATTTATTCAATTGGTGAATGATCATCTATTCCCAATAGAATATATCGATGAGATTGAGTCTAGTTCCGAATATAATAGTATTCCTGTCTCACCACAAAGAGTTGAGTGGTGGTATGAAGATTTTGAGGAACTAGAATACTCAGAAAAGTTCCTACTGTCGTTGATGGGGCAAGGGTACAATATAAGTCAATGGGAACTAAATTTTGGTTTTACTCCTGATTATATTGCTCTAGCAGAAGGAATTTACTTCAATAAACTTGTCAAGCTATGCCGTCGTTATAAAAGTCCTCTTCACTATTTAGATACAGCCATACGAATTATAGATTACTCGACTGAAAATATCTGGCTAGATGTTACGTGTGAAACAAGCGATTGGCTGGAATGGACTTATGAGAATATCATGTTTCTCAATCAAAAGTGGAAAGAAGCCGTCTCGATGATGGAAAAATCAAATAAGCTTACCCACTTTCTAGAAACATCCCTTCCTGCTCGAAAAGCAGCAGTCAAAATTTGGAATCAAGCATCAAAAGCATGAATGTAGATACAAATATATTACCAAGAATTAACTTAGAAAGTATATCGCAAATTCTGCTTGCAAATATTCCCCAAGATGAGTTACTAGCGCAGTTAGTTATCCTCAAAGGACAGTTTATTTTAGTCGAACACGAAGGCAAAAAATCTAAGTACAAATTTCTTTCCCCTGAAGCAGTCGAGAAAGCCTTCACAAGTAAAACTGCTACATCTGGATGGCTTTCTAGCAACACGATTTGGTGGGGTAAAAATCCAGAGGGAGAGGCAATTATTCAGTTTTACTCTCCCCAAAAATATCAAATTCAAATTATGGGACAGGAAACTAAAGTAATTACTGTCCCCATGCCTGCATTTTTGTTGGCTGGATGCGGTAGTAGATATTACCTGTGGGCAGTTAAAGGGAGGGTATTTAAACCAGACGCGCAACTGTACAAGCCACCTCTACCTAACGTCTGGGACGACTCTAGTATTTGCTTTGGGGGAAATTCTCCCGGTATGTGCAGTGCTGCAACTATAAGCCAAACTTGGGATCTGTTTTGGAAATCACCCTTTAATAAGGACTTGTCCCAAGGCAAGTCAAAAACTCATCCCGACAATATCTGCAACCAGCTAATCAAATTGCACGAGTCTAAACCCAAATCCTACCCTTCAAGTGACCTTGTTTCCGTTCATAGCTGGAAAGTCACAACCCCAGAAGACATTATTAACCACCTGTTCAGTTAATCATGAATCCCTTTATCGGTTATCACTTCGCTACAAGTAATAATTTTCCTCCCTACAGCCAAAAACTTCAGGAATACTGGCTGGCAGCAAATGGACTTTTCTTGCGATCGCACCGCCGCGAGTTAGAGGTTTGCTTGCAAATTGCCCAAACTCAAGTTGCTGGACTCCAACCCCTTGAACCCTACTTTCGTCTAAAAGTCCCAAAAGTCCCCAGCCAAGCGATCGCTGATATTATCAATGCTGCCAGTATCAACCCCCAACAGGAAATCCTATTCTACTTAGGAGTGACAAACAACCAATGGTGGTGTCACACGCCACTGCAAACTGCGTCTTCTACTCACGTCCTATCTTTAGAAAGCGCACTCGATAAAAGCTATACAGATGGATTAGTGGAAATACATAGTCATGGAACTCTAGCTGCTTACCCTTCAAGTGTGGACAATCAGGAAGAAAAAGGCAAATTCCGAGTGTTCGCGATCATCGGCACACTGAATACCATTCCCACAATCTATACCCGCATTGGGATATACAATCACTTTTTCGACATCAACCCTAATCAAATATTTGAACTGCCACCACAGGTAAAATGCTCGAATTAACTGCTTACCAACAAGCTTTACCCGTCTTACCTCGCAATCATACCCGTATCAACTTCATCTTAGTGGGAGCAGGAGGAACAGGGGGGTTTCTTGCAGAAGACTTATGTCGAATTATCCTGCAACTCCAGCGCACGGGAAAAGAAATTAACTTTACGATCGTCGATGGCGATACTGTCGAACTTAAGAATATCACCCGCCAAAATTATCAAAAAGCTGAAATTGGGCTACCAAAGGTACAAACACTGGCTGCAAGATGCAGCGCCAAGTATGGAATTGAGATTACAGCCATTTGCGACTGGTTTGAAGAAGATATGATTCACACCACCAATTCATGGAACACCCTAACAGTAATTATTGGTTGTGTGGATAACAGCGCCGCCAGGAGCAAAATTCACTCAGTTCTCAAACTGAACAGTGCAAATGAGCCAGCATCGCTATTTTGGCTGGATTGTGGAAACAGCAACCACTCCGGCCAAGTAGTAGTTGGAACGCACTCTAATTTTGATATAGTTCAAGCTGCCAATAACCCAGACAAACCTAAATTCTGGTTGCATCTTCCCTCTCCGGCGCTGGTTCACCCGGAATTGTTAGTTCCTCAACTGGAAGAGATCACAGACAATAACCTCTCATGTGCAGAAATTCAAGCACGAAATTATCAGTCGCTATTTGTCAATAAAATGACGAGTGCGATCGCAGCCCAGTACTTACTAGAATTAACCCTTACGGGAGGGTTGAAAAAGTTTGTCAGTTATTTTGACCTCAAAGCAATGTCAACCCGAAGTTTATACACAAGTATCGACAATCTGAAAAAATACTATATGCCGTAGACAAATCACCACAACTAGCTCACGCATATTTATCCCAAAAATCAAATTTGGGATAGATTTTTATGAATCGATTCAATCACAAAACACTTGAGTTAGCCGAACATCATCCAGAGTGTTTATCGACGAAAAATTATTCTAATCTCACTGTAAAAAGTGAATCCGAAGTTGCTGGAGGTCAGTTTCACCTCGTCATGCAACAAATTGGGTTAGGGCTACCAGTCGAACCTTTCTTAAAGGAATATCCCCAAATTAATAACTGGGTTGATAAGGTAAAACCTTTTATAAACATCCTTGGAAACAAACAATGGAGCGCTCAAATTCAATATTTATATCACGATATCCTTCTCTATAGCGAGTGTGACCTTATTATCTATGGTGAAAATCAAGTAGTTGGGTTTGACTGGACAATTCAAAAACCTCTTAAATTTGAAATTCTTGAGAGCAAGTGGCAAACCCAATTGAGATTATTTCTCCTTCACGAACGAACTGGAATGCCATTAGAACAAATAAGCCTAGTTTACTTGTTCATAAATACTGATAGTATCTACCAGTTTAGTTACTCTGATAAAAAACATTTGGCTTTCAAAGAACGGTTAGAAGAAACACTGGCTCCTTTTATAGGAGACAACAATAAAAAGAAACATTTAGCCGATAAAATAACTCCTCAAGAAGCACATGATAAATGGCTGGCAAGAGAAATATCAACTACGGAATATTTAGCAGCAATTCCTGAAGTGGAATTATGAATCCAACAGAATTAAATATCACTAAAATCGAACTCACTTCTAACGGTGGTTGGACGCTCAATATTCTCTCACGTCGGGTAGCAACTATTACTGATCCCTTGGGAAACCGGAAAACCAGCTATTTCGGGTTCGATAACAAAGAACAAGCCGAAAAATTTAGAGATTGGCTTGTAAGAAAAAACAAATGTAGTAGTGCAGTGATCCGTCACTCCGAACGATTAGCTACTGAATGGGAGGTAAAAACTTGGAATGTACCAACCTCCCTAATTCTTAAATGCGCCGTTAAAGATTTAAAGGAATCTAGCAATGCAACTATCTCTACTAAATCTGTCCTACAACGAGGATAACTCATCACTAGATATTTTCAATATTCCTAACTTAGAAAAAGCAGAAGCTCTCCGCAAACTAGCTGCCTCAATGCAGTCAAGAATTGACCAAAAGAAAAATCCTACTATTGGGAATCAAAGGGCAACCAAGCGCCGTAAAACTATAGCTCAAGGGATAATCCAAGAAGGAATTGAACTTGAGATTATCCAGTCTTGGTTATTTGCGATCGCACAAATGTGGGAAATAGGAAATATCCCACCAATACTACGCGGTATATCTCGTAAATCACAGGTGGAAGTGCTATTTAGGATTTCTCAAAGTGGAGAAATTAGCCAGAAAGTCCAAGAAATACTAGAAGGCGAATATTACCAAGACTGGGTAAAATCTCTCAGTCGCGCCGGGTTAAATACATCAGGCGAAATCATATCAGCAATAACAGAAATTCAACAGATAGTAAAACCTGAAGCAATTGATACTACCAAGCAACAACTTAATAAGCTTGAGTTAGAAATCATTGGCATGAAATCTGGAGATTTCTTTCCTACTCCCAAACCAGTCTGTCAACGGCTTATTCAACTGGCAGATATTGAACCAAATTGGCGAATTTTAGAGCCGAGCGCTGGTAGCGGAAATATTGCTGAATATATCACTAAAACCTACTCCAATGTCCAACTAGAGGTAGTTGAAGTGAATTACAACCTACGACAAATTCTAGAACTCAAAGGATTTAATCTCGTAGGGAAAAACTTTCTGGAGTTTAACCCCAGTCATTTATACAATGCCTGTATCATGAATCCTCCATTTTGCGAACTTGTCGAACATATCTATCAAGCTTGGAAGTTAATTATATCAGGTGGTGTATTAGTTTCAGTCGTCCCTGAATCGGTTTTCTTCAACCGGAAGTATCAAAGCTTCAAAGAGTGGCTACAGAGCAATAAGAGCTATGTCGAGTTGGTAGATAAAGATGCCTTTTTGAGTTCAAATAACCCTACAAATGTAGCCACCAGAATCATCAAAATAATTAAACCATAGTGTACCACAAACGTATGGCGTACTGCCAAATTGATGAAACTAGGTATGTCACGTACATTTTCCCTAAATTCGGAAACTATGCGAGATACAAAATCCTTACACAGCAAGAATTAGAACTAGCAGTTACTAAGTGTAAGCTTGCTGGTTGGAAAGTCAGTAATGTCACCAAACTTACTAATAAAATGCTTGAAATTAAACCCCAACGAACAAGGAGATAAATATGGCAATTGAAACTATTGCTTCCTACAGATTTATTCCTGGTAAAGATAGTCACATAACAACTTATGGCGCACCTGAAGAACAAACAGTTGCAATTCACAATTCAAGCACAACATCTGTGTCACTGACTTTCACAACTGAAAATACATCTGTTCTTAAACAAATCATCATCAATCTTCAGCAAATCTATCAGACACTTTTAAACACCAAAACTGGAATTATTCAGGAAGACACTTACATGAACAACTTTACCGAATTCAAGAAAGAGTGCATTGAGAACAGCACTGCGAGAGGGTTTACCTCCACAAGCGATTGCGAGGTTTTCTCGATTAAAGGTTCTAAAGTTTAAATGATGAAAACTGTATCTAAATAGTGAAAAATTAATAAATCTTTCAAGTCGTCTTTATAACAGACGACTTTTATTTTTTACAACGGCTTTTTGCTTGACGCATTAAAGATTGATTTCAATTAATTAAAATTATGGCAAGAAATCAAACAAAGCCTACTAATTCTGCTATTGAAGAAAGCGCAGCGTCCGAGTTAGAACCTCCTCAACAAACCGTTCAGAATGGGGCAAACATACAAAAGCGTAAATCAGCTATTTCTAAATTTGCAAATCCTGAGTACAATGCGCCGATTAGCAATATCTGCATCTGCCAAGTCATCAACCACATGGAAGCAGAAAAAGTTGGGTTGTTTATAAAAGATAAGTATTTAGCAGGAATTAACTGGCAAGGACAAGAACCTACACACAAGCACACCTTCTCCAGTGGTACGCCAGAAATGGGAGTGTTGTTGCAATCGCCCAGAATGCACATTCTTGATATTTCTCCCAGATATATTGAACAGCGCGATGATGGCAAAATTGTGGGAGTGTACGAATCACCTGATGGGTACGAAATGTACCAAGCACTCGGCAAAGATGCCGCAGTATTGAGACGATTCTACTTGTTGCAACTTGTCGATGAAAATAATAACAACCTGCACTCAGTACCAATTGTCTTGTCAATCAAAGGCGTTGCATCATCAAAATTTGGCGAGGCTTACAAACAGTTCCAACGCGAACTAGAGGTTGCATTCGCCCGATTTACTGATACAACTGTCGCTGAAAAACGTGCAGAGTTTCATCGCCTTGGTGCATTTCAACCTACCTTCACACCATCCCTTGAACCGAAAGAAGCAGTTAACCAAAGAGATAAATCTTGGGTAGCAGTTGTCACTTCTTACAAATCACCAAACCCGGATGGAAGCGATTTTCTAGAATTCTTCTCAGAGTCCAAAGAAATCCATATCCAAACAACGATGCAGGCAAATCCCGAATTCTCTCACCGCATCGGTAAAACATCAACCGTTGTAGCAGAACATAACCGCCTCATAGGTGCAGCCGATATGCCAATAGCAGCACTTCCTCCTAGTACAGGAGGTCATGATTATACAGCATACAGTACTGAGATGGAACAACTGCCTTACTAAAACAAACTACCTCATCTAAGCAAAAAGGGTGCTATAAATAGCGCCCGTTAAGAAATCATCCACTAAAAACCAAGTAACAAATGAAACTAACCATTGAACAATCTAAACTCGCAGAAATTCTAGAAACTGCTTACCTCGCAATCAGTCCTAAACCCACTGACCCAATTTTAGGAAATATCTTACTGATTGCAGATGAAGACGGGATAGTATCAGCAACAGGTACAAACCTTAACCTCACAATTCACACTACAACCACCGCTAATGTCGAAATTTCAGGTCAGGTAGCACTCCCTGCCAAACTACTAACTGATACTGTTAGTAATGTTAAAGGCGAAATTACCCTAGAAGTAGAAAATCAAGCCTGCATAATTACTCACAATAGCGGTAAGTGCCGACTAATTGGCGGAAAATCTGACGAGTTCCCAACACTTCCAAAGGCAGAAAATCCAACAGAGATAAACTTAAGTGCCAAGAAACTCCAAGCTGCACTTGAAGGGACGCTCTATTGCGCCAGCAGCGACGAAACAAAGTTGGTTTTAACTGGTGTCAACTTCAAAATTGATACCAACAAGTGGCAAGCTGCTAGTACAAATAGTCACAAATTAGCGCTAGTAACAGGAACACTCGATAGCGAATATTCTGACCCAATCGACTTCACCGTTCCAGGTAAGTCACTTGGCGAGTTAAACAAAATTCTCTCTCAAAGCGCCGATACGAGCGTGTGCAATATTCTTCTATCAGATAGAACTATCGAGTTTAGCCTTCCCAATACAAAGCTCATTTCCCGGCTTCTGGAGGGAGAATATCCCAAAATCAATAGCTTGATTCCCCGGTCGTTTGAGTATGAATTTACATTAGAGCGCAAGGGATTTGAGAGCGCGCTGAAGCGGGTAAGTTATCTAGCCGAACGCAAGCAAAAGGTTGTCAAAATCCTCTGGGAATTGGAAGCTACACAAGCAACACTATACACCGAAGCTACTGATATTGGGGATGCAGTTGACTCGGTACTGATGAAATCGGTAACTAGTAATTCAGAAAACATCAGTATTGGATTAAACATCGACTACCTTATCGAAGGATTAAAGCATATCAGTACCGATGAAATCGTGGTGCGGTGCAACAAACCCACGCAACCAGTCATTGTCTGCCCGATGGGAGGGCTGCTCAATCAGTTGTATCTGGTAATGCCTGTGGAAATCAAGCAGGGGTTTGGAAAGGTAAATAGCCAAAGTACAAAGGCGAAAGTCAGCACTCAAAGTGAGCCTGGTACTGAAGAAGTAACAGAAGTTAGCACTCAAACTGAGTCTAGTACTGAAGAAGTAGCAAATGTGGCACAGGCAACAGACGATAGTGAAACTCCTCAAATAGAAACGCCAACGGTAGTAGCGAAAGATATAACAAAGGGGAAGTCAACCTCACGATCGCCACGAACGAAAAAAGAAGCGGCGACTGCCTAAAAAATCAAACTTCCTACCAACCACACTGGTAGGAAGTAAATAAAACACTCGTTTATCATCGAAATTATGTACCAACCACTACATCTCAAATACCGTCCCCAGACCCTTAGTGAAGTAATCGGGCAAGAACATATCGTCCGCACTCTCATAAATGCGATACTCCCAGTAGGGAGTGACTCCGCGATCGCTAAACGCCCGCCTTCTCCTAAAGGAGACGCGCAAGGGACGGCGATCGCACTCCAGAAGATTGCACCCGCCTACCTATTTAACGGCCCCAAAGGCACAGGCAAGACTAGCACCGCCCGCATCATGGCTAAATCCCTTAACTGTCAGTTAACCGATGAGCCAACAACCAAGCCCTGCGGAGAATGCAATTCATGCAAGGGAATTACAGCCTCTTCTTCACTGGATGTAACTGAGTTAGATGCTGCCAGCAATAGCGGGGTAGAAACAATCCGCGAGTTAATTTCCACTACCCAGTTTGCAGCAGTTGAGGGAAGATACAAAATTTTCATTATTGATGAATGTCATGCCCTGAGCAGTCAATCGTGGCAAGCACTCCTCAAGACAATTGAAAATCCACCCCGTCATGTAGTTTTCATCTTCTGCACAACTGAAATACACAAGGTTCCTGAAACTATCATCTCGCGCTGTCAAAAGTTTGATTTTAGGAGAGTAGGACTAGAAACACTTGTTCAGTATTTATCAAAAGTTGCCCAGAATGAAAACATCAACATTAACGCACCTGGTATTTGGGCGATCGTCAAGTCTTGTGGAGGTTTTATTCGCAACTGTCTTGTATTGCTCGATCAATTGAGCAACCTGGGAGTAGATGAAATCACACCAAATTGGGTTTGGGAATTATCAGGTGTCGTTCCCGAACATGACCTACTTACCCTAACAGAAAACCTTGCTAAAGGAGACGTAACAACTAACTTACAAATCCTCCAAGACTTAATTGAGTATGGCAAAAACCCATTCGTCATATACTCAAGTTTAACTGGGTTTCTCAAAGACCTGCTAGTGGCTAAAACTGCTCCTGATAATAGACAAATTACTCAACTGGAGGAAGACACTTGGCAGGAACTCGTTACTATTTCTCAGATGTGGGAACTAACCCAGATTCAGGCAAGTATTGCCCTGTTAATGTCAAGACAACAGTTAATGCGTGACTCGGAGGCAGCTAAACTTTGGTTGGAAGCGACACTCATTGAGTTAACCAATATCAAAGAAGAAAAACAACCTTGGACTAATTGGAAAACAATCCAAGATGCTATCAATTGGGGTAAAGAACAACTCCCACATTTATCTCAATCTGAACTCGAAAGGCATTGGAACAATGTTACTCCCATTAAAGGTAAAAAAGCACCTGCGTGGGTACAACTGGTACAAGAGCTTCAGATGAAGTCTCAATTACAAACTGCCTAATTCAAATGTTCGTCACTTTGTAAAAGCACTTACTTTCCCCAATAAAAACTTTGGGGAAAGATTTTTTCAGGCTTATTCAAAAACTACATTAAATATAATACACTTTCATCTACAGCAATATCTACCTTGTGCAGTAAGCCTCAATATTAATAAAGACTATCCTGACTGGGAAGCAAAAAATTAAGATATCAAGTAATACCACAACAAAATTTAACAACTGGCATTTTAGAAGTATCCGATTAAAATTATGCCAGTTGCAGCAATTAGCCTTCGTACAGGACTTGAATTACCAGCAGCGATCGCAGATTTCGATACGTATATTGATGAATTACCGCGATGCTCCAAATGTTTTGGCGAATCATGCATTATCAAAGGTAAAAAATGCTGATTTATGCCAAAAAACAATAATTGATTTTGGAGATTATGAATTACAACCACCGAGATTTTATTAGCAAATCTGGTAATAAGATTATCGTTGATGAGGAAAGACTCGACATATTCTGGTCAGATACTACCCCAATACCTGAGTGGCACCCCACAGTAAATATTCCGACCTACGGAACGCTCAAAACTCTGGTAGTCGATATTGAGACGGCAGGGATAAATCCAAGAGAAAATCGTATCTATGCAATTGGCTGTATGAGGGAGATAGGAGAGATTGCCATTTTTATGGATCAAGCCGAAAGCAAAATCCTCCTGGAGTTTTTCAAACACATAGAAGCAAGCAAACCAGAAGTAATTTACACCTACAATGGAACAGAATTTGACCTACCGTTTCTCATCACCCGCTGCGAGTTACACGGCATTCCTCATCCATTTAGAATTGCATCTAAGAAGCGCACTATCCGAACTGCCCAAGTACGCGGCGAACCACTGGAAATTCGGGAGGTATTCATCCGCAACTGCCTGCACGTAGATATCTTTATCTGCGTTCTCAGGTGGGATTTTGTCGCCAAGGAACTTACTAACGGGCGATCGCTTAAACAGGTGGTACTGGAAATGGGATTGCGTAAGCAAGCGCGACTGGTTCTCCCCTATGAAGAAATTCTCGCCTGCTGGAAAGCCGGTTCTGGTAGTAGGAGATGGCAGAAAATCAAGGATTATCTTATTTACGACTTGGAAGATACGCAATTCATAGCTAACAGACTTGTACCCTCATACCACTATGAAGCACTGGTTGTACCGGGAATGAACCTCCAGCAGTTAGCCCTCGCTGGTAACGGCACCAAGTGGAAGCAAATATTCTCGCATCACTATCCAGGATACAAACCCAAACCCGACCGTAAGTATAAATTCCAAGGGGGAATAGCCTACTCTATTCCAGGACTATATAAAAAGGTTGGATACATCGATATCAGTTCTATGTACCCCAAAACCATATTGTCGAAAGGAATTGTCTCTCGTAAGGATACAAAGCGAATCGGCTTGAGCATCTTGCAATATTTGGTAAATGAGAAATCAAGGTTGGAACAAATTGCCAGCACCGGAGACATTGTTGCCAAGGAAAAAAGAGAATCCACCAAAGTTTTAGCTAATTCTCAGTTTGGGTTCTTCGGAACATCGGAACTCGCCTTCAACGATATGGAAGCAGCCGCCTTAGTAACAGCTTACGGTCGGCGCATCCTACAATTCATGATTGAGGTAATCAATCAAGCTGGTGCAACCCCTGTAGAAGTTGATACTGACGGGGTGTTCTTTACTCATCCAAACCCAGAAAAAGTATATGCCACACTTCAGTCTCAATTACCCAAAGGGATAACCGTCAAATTAGAGTTTATTGCCAATGCAATGTTTATTCCGCAAAGGGGAACTAAGAACTATCTGTTATGGCTGAAAGATAACAGAATTATCCCCAAAGGTAGTTGGAGAAACCGTTCTCGCTCAAGGCTAGAGAAAGAATTCCCTGTTGAATATCTAACCTACTTAATCCAAAACCAATCTACGGCAGAGGAATATTTCAGAGAAGTAAAATCGCAGATTTTATCAGGAAAATACCCGATAGAAAAACTCTGCATTACTCGCAAAATTCGTGTTGGGGAAAAAGAACTTCTTAAATTAGGAAAGCCTGGTGATGTAGTAATTTACTATTACGGAATCAGAGGTATTACTAATATCAGCACAAATGAGAGCTATTCACGTCAATACTATCTTGACCTAATCGAAAAAAGGCGAGAAGAAATCCTCAAAATAGCCGCTCCTGAAATACTAGAAGGTAATAAACGTCAGTTATCCCTTTTCTAGATGAACAAACTTGATATTTAACGTAACCAATGAAAATAATAAATATCAAGTCTTTTTTTAAATTCATGAATTATCAACAATTGGTAAATAATGACAAATACCTACAAGAAAATCGGCTTTCGTTAAACTATTTTCAGTCCTTCATACAAACAAAAAATTATCGCTAAAAGTCAAATTAGTAAAAACAGTATCAGTCATTAATTAACTGATTAAGTTCGTTAATTTATTGATGTATTAATGGAGATGTCATTCTTAAATTGGAAAAGTAACTAATGAAAAATAAATCCTCATATCGCAAGCCCAGGCTTAATAAAAAACAAAGGGCTTGGGTGAACTCATTCCTTGCATCTCATCCTAATGCCAGAGTTAGAAATATCTATGAATTAGATGGCGATCGCGTTGTTGAAATTGAGTGGTGGGAAAATACAAACCCAGTAATATTAGACCCAAAAACCTACATTCAAGGAATTATCAGCTACAAGATGCGGGTCAAATTAAGGAAATTTGGCGATGCAAGAAAAACAGCTGAGTTC
Source organism: Nostoc sp. GT001 (assembly GCF_030382115.1). Lineage (NCBI taxonomy): Bacteria > Bacillati > Cyanobacteriota > Cyanophyceae > Nostocales > Nostocaceae > Nostoc > Nostoc sp. GT001. Next base: position 39,411 of record NZ_JAUDRJ010000002.1, on the reverse strand, counting down.
TCGTACCGGATCACCCCGCCAGAAAAACGAACTGCATCATGGCACTTAACAGGTCAACTTTCTCTAGAACTTCCCCAGTGTTACGAAGTTGCAGACCCAAACAACCCAGTTATCGTTAAAGCAAAAAGGAGGAATACTAAAACCAAGAAAGTTAAAAAATTAATTCAGCATACTCTTCCTCTATCAGGAATTAGTGCCCAACTTCATACTATAAACATCGAAGATGGTGGTGTTCCTTTATCAGAAGAAGAACTATTACTAGAAAGGTTATCACACCTAAATTTAGATACTGGTAAAGAGACTAAACTTCCAGGAGCTATAGTCAAAATTCTTTCCAAGAAAAAAGCTAGCTTAAAGGAGTGGGAAACAGCTATTGCGCTATATGAGGTAACTGGTTCTAGTGGAGTCGTAGAGTATCTCCAACAATTGGATTATTGGCGGAAATATTTGGGTACTCAACCAGTAGAAAATACTGTTGAGAAAGTCTCAAATCATAAGTCAGTACAGCCAATACAAAATTAAGTGTAAGGATTTGCTGATCGCTATATTTTGCTAGCGGCTATATAACAAACACTAAGGATATAGAAAGAGTTAACACTAACTCTTCTTTTTTTAAACCACCGCTTACGACTAACGCCTGATAAATAAATGTTTATCTAATCTATCATGACTGTATACCTATACTACGGCGAAGATAGCTACTCACTCAATCAAAGAATTGATTATTTAGTGAATCAAAATGTTCATGCACAATGGAGAGCTTTCAATTACGTTAAGCTATCTGGAAATGAGAAAAATATTGCTACCAAAGTCTTTACCGAGGTTATGACTTTGCCCTTTGGAGAAGGTAACAAAATTATTCATACAGACAGCGACTCTCTAATTGGAAGCTTATCAAATGAAGATAATAACCAAGAACTTGAAAATCAACTTTCCCGAATACCGTCAAGCAATATTCTTCTAATTACTGGTAACAAAAAGCCAGATTCGCGCAGAACAGTAGTAAAAACTATCCTAAAATATGCCCAACAAGAAGAGTTTACCCTCGTCCCTAGTTGGGATAAAAAGGGGATAGTTAACTTGATAGGAAAGTATGCAGCCATCCATCAAGTTAAACTCACACCAGATGTCACTGATTACCTAGCTGAAGCAATTGGGAATAACGCTGCACGAGCCAATAGCGAATTCGCTAAACTTGCTGTTTATACAAGTGGAAAAATAATCTCTATTGAGGAAGTAAAACAGCTCGTTGGGAATCATAATACTGACTATATAAAGCTTACCATTGCTATGTTAAGAAACCATCCCATTTTAGCAATATTGCAAGTATCTAAACTACTAGATAATAATGAACATCCGCTCAAAATAGTAGCAACACTTACCTCTATTTTCCGCACTTGGTTAATAACCAAAGCTGGGATAGAAACTAAATTATCTGATACTAAGATTGTAGAAATAGCAGAACTGAAAAATCCCAAAAGATTGTATTACCTCAAAGATGAAGTCAAGTTTGTAGGCGTTCAAAAGCTTAAAAACAGCCTTACTTTACTTGTACAACTCGAAGCCGAACTCAAAAGCGGAGTTGACAACCTAACCAGTCGAATTGCTGAAATTTCTACGATATGAAAAACAACCCATTTACAGAAATCACCGGACAGCATACCGCCAAACTTCTCCTGACTGAAGCAATCGAACAGAATAAAATTGCTCCTGCATACCTATTTAGCAGTCAAATTGAGGGAGTGGGGAAAGGAAAAACTGCTCTGGCGATCGCCACTGAGATCGCAGGAGAAAATAACCATCTAGACATCTTACAAATCAAACCAACCCATCCCGAAAACACCTCCCAGCAGAAAGGTATACCTGCTATTCGAGTAGAACAGGTGCGCGAGGTAATTGAATTTCTTTCAACTAGTGCAGTCAAGGCCAAGCAAAAGGTGGTGATTATCCACGAAGCAGATATGCTCAACCCTACCGCCGCCAACAAACTTCTCAAGACGCTGGAAGAACCGAAAACTGGAACATTTATCCTGATCTCGTCCTATCCTCAAAAGCTATTACCCACTATCAAGAGTAGGTGTCAAATCATACCTTTCCAAAGGTTAACTGATGAGGAGGTTATTTCTGTTCTGAAAGACCAACAAATCGAGGTAACAGAAAAAATACTAGCTATGAGTTCAGGCAGTCCTGGTCAAGCGATCGCCAACATCACAATGTTAGCTTCCATCTCAAAAGAAATCACAAGTCAACTGGAAGTGCCTCCTGACGATATTCTCAACGCACTCAGTTTGAGTAACTCCATCTCAAGCTGGAATCATGAGACACAATTATGGCTGCTTACCTACCTGCAACACGACTGGTGGCAGAAATTAAAAAACACTCAATTGCTAGCTAAATTTACTCAAGCAAGGAAGCAATTGCTGCATCACGTTACTCCTAGAAGCGTTTGGGATAACCTACTTCTGCCATAGCAAAACACACCCATTATCAAAAAGCACTGCCAGTTAGAACTATTTCTAGCTGGCAGTATTTATTTACACATAAAGAATATGAACCAGCAGCAAAGCTTATTCGATGTCGAAGAAAGCATCCGTAACAGCAAAAGCCAAAAAGCTAGCGAAATTCTTACTCCTAGCACTAGAAAGATGCTTCAGCTACTAACCAGCCAAGGGATTAACAAAGCTGTAACAGCCAGTCTACTCGATCTAGCAGGAGCAAGTCGTGAAATTGTTCAATACATCGTCGGGCCAATTGTAACTCAGCAAAACGGCTGGCAACAGTCAATTCCATCCTGGGTAGGAAAAGCGATCGCAGTCGATAGATTAGATGCAGCGCTAGAAGAGATAGACAAGGGAAAAGTAGGTAAACTCGCCTCTAGTAGCGAAGTTGTTGCACTTATGATGCCAATTGCTTTTGAAGTGCCGCTTTCATCTGAATGGACGGATGTTTACCTCTGGGCAAGTTATGATGCCCTGGTAAGGCACAGACCTTTTGAGAATTTCAAATACGATAAACTGTGGGAGAAAATTGGTACAACCCCAATTCAGTATGACAAAATCCGCTCTGATTATGAAACCCTAGCTGCTGATATCCGTTCCCGTATAGTCAAACACGCGGTGAAAGAAGGTTGGGGTAAAAGGTTGTCGAATAAGAACAAACACCCTGTTAAAGCAACTACAACTGAAAGTAATATTCAGATGGAGCAATTATCACTGTTCTCATAATTAATTTTCAGTCCTTTTTTCAACACTCTTTTCAAAGTCCTTCCTCTCCTTGTCTGTGAGAGGAGGTAGTTCTTCTTTATAATAAAAATTACCTAATTTCTGACACTGATTGACATAAATTCGTCTTGCTGAATCACTAGCTCTCAAGTCCTGACGTAAAAGTAATTTAAACGATTTTTCACGCTCTTTCAATTCCTTCACTGCTACAAGCATTTCTTGTGATATGGCAGGATTTTCATAAGTAGAAGAAAGTTCCTCACTTGATGAATAAACCTTTAGTTTATTGCCAGCAGGTTGAGTTAGAAGTCGCTGAGTATTATACGAACGCCACAGACCCAGTTTCTCGCGCCGTAATGACTCAATTTCAACCTCGCCAACTCGGTCTGGAGTACTGGGCCGCACGTAGACAAAACAACCTTTATCAGCTGCTACAGTCAAACTCACTTTCACACCATTACCATCAAAATAGAACAAGTCAATTAAGTCGTTCTCTGCATTAACTTCTCCAAGCTTCTCTTTATTCGATAAATCAGGCAACACTTCTGGATTTAGCGATGGCGTAGCATTATTAACATTAGCTGAGGATAATGATGGGGTAGGTGAAGAATTTGATTCTATAGCCGAGACTTTATCTTCTTTTTCTGGAGATGAACATCCAACGAGTAAGAGTAACAATCCTATAAATAAGTATTTATTCATAAATATAAATTTGTATTTGTAAACCAACAATAAAATATTAATTATTGCTTCCCATTTAACCGACCTGTTTGATAAAAATCACGCAGACTAGGGAAAGCTTTTTCTAAAAGCCAGTTGCGCCCAACTTCTGATTCAGGAATATTTGAAGCAGCCATGTAATAACCACTTCTGTAAGCAGCTACACCCAAACAAGCTTGTAAGCTGGATATCGCCCGTGAAGAAGCTGGAATAGCCATCAAATCTTGCAGATGACTGGGATGATAATTTTGCCCTACCAGCATGAAATAAACCAAAGTATGAACCAACCGGGACAAGACAACTGTTCTATCTTGCCAACGTTCTAAATGAGACTTGATACGGAAGTAATCAGGTAAATCAGCCGCCTGAGATTCATCATCAAGGAATAAATCGCTCTGGCTTTCGATAAAGCTGGAATCCAGGCCTATAAACTGTTTTAGAAAAACAAGCGTTTTCCCCCAACGTTCGTGTCCCTCAGTTTCAGCAGAAAACGCACCTTCTGAATACTGCGAACCATACTTCTGTTGCAGTTGGGCAACAGCCTCTTGATTGATATCACCCTGCCAATCAGATTCAGTAAAAAACTCTTTTAAAATCTCTTGTAAATAGATAGGTGAAAACTCACTAATCTCTGGAGATTGATCCTCAAAATCGTCTTCATAAGTATCAATAATAAATTTATCTAATTCGATTTTTAGCTCTTGCTTTCTATTAACTGGCAGTAATGATTTAGCGTCTTCTAACGATAGAGGAAAATCTAAATAAGGATGACCTTTGGCTAAGTAAGAATCACCCAAATCTGCTAAAATTTCAAGCGCGATAGTCCGGGCAAAATACTCATCTTGTGGATGCATGCATACTCGGTCTAATTCCTTATCCACTAGCATCATGGTAGTTGCCAGTAGGGCAAACCATGACGCATCGTGCAAACAAGTCGGTAAATCAGCAATTAAATCTACTAACTTTAGTTCTAGAATTTCTCCCCAAACGCCTATCCTAGTTGTATTTGAAACATCACAAAAATGCTCTACATCTTCTCCAACAGATGTTTCTCCTAACCAGGTAAGATTTTCTACCCGCAAAGAAGATGAGTAGCCAGAAGTCAGCTGGTTTTGGCTATCCTCATCCGACTGTATCCACATCAAAGCCAAAAGCATCAGCTTACAAATACTTACTCGCTTCAGGAGAAGATATTCAGGCATAAGTCATTACTTATAATTTTTAGATACAGACCACATTAATTGCGATACCACCATAGCACAGGGTAACTTGTCGTTCCCTAGTAAAAACCACAACTTTACGAGAAACAAGGACAAAAAATAACTTATAAGTATGAATAAAAAAGAATGTGGTTTAAATAAAATAACTCGTCAAAACAATAAATCCTGAAAGAACTAATGCTGACGCAGCAATAAGAGAAATATATAAATTCTCGCGTTATGAACTATATCAACAAAGTCATGCTGGTTGGCAGATGCGGACAAGAACCAGAACTCAAATATTTCGAGTCTGGCGCAGTTAAGGCTTCAATATCTATTGCAGTCAGACCACCCTACAGAAGTGAACAAGCCCTTTGGTTTGATTTAGTAGCCTGGGGAAATCAAGCAGAAGTGATTGGAAATTACGTTCGTAAAGGAACCCAAATTGCAATTACTGGCGAGTTTGGATTTGATCGTTGGGCAGATAAAAATTCTGGCACTATGCGGCAAAAACCCGTAATTACAATCAACGCTATTGAATTGTTAGGTTCACCCCGTAAGGAAGAATCTACATCCACTTCTGCACCAAACGAAACACAGACTGTAGCTAACGCAAATTTTTAGGAAATTACAAATCGCCTATGACTATAAATCGTAGGCGATAAACCATCTAATCAATCTACAAATAAAACGAACATGATTCATAATACTGCAACTATCAATCTTAAGTCAGTGAACATTACCCACGACAAAGAAGGTTCCTTGATTGCCTTTGGGATCGCCGAATTCTACTACCGTTCCAAGGAAGGAGTAGTTGCTGACGAGATGCCATTCCGTTCCAAGGGCGCACCCGCCGTCGTTATTAACGAACAGGGGGAAGGCGTACACGGCACAGCAGAAGGATATCTCGATTTGCTAGTTGATAACAGGGGTGATTACAAAGAAAAGATTGCCACATTCGTAATCAGAAACTTTATGTCAGCACAACCCATCAACGAACTCACCCAGGTTAGTAAAACCCCTCACTCGCCTGAAACTCCCGATTTTGCCAAAGAACTACTCGAAGATAACGTTACTTCGACAGATGAAGACCTAGATCAAGAACCTCCGTTCTAGACCCAATTAACTGAATAATGCTAGTACATACAGGCTTACTTGTTAGTACTGGCATTATTTTTTTATAGAAATCCAGAATAAAAATCTACTGTTTGGTAGAATCGCTGACATCAACTCATCTTATATAGTACATAAATACTGAAATACTTACACAAGAGCTAAATTTAAAACTTTTTTAACATAATTACCCCACGAGTTGGGAATTACCGTTGTCAACTTCATCTGACGGTTATAATTCAAAATCAAGACTGAATGTTTCGCCATCAGGATCTTCTAGTTTTTGGTCTGTAGATGGCTGGGGAATTGGCTGCTGGAGTCTGTTTTCGTTAGTAGTAAGCGGCGTGAAAGCTACTTGTTGTGTGGCTAATCCAGCCTTGATGAAAACAAAATAGCAATCAATGATAAAATAAAGCGTCTCCAGGTAACTTTTACCTAGTTGTTGGGATTCTGCAAATATGCGTTCTCGGTAGTTTTCTTTGAGCCGAATTTTTACCGGAGCTAAGTCTTGTTTATCTGTCATTGTTATAACTTCACTTTCCAGATGTGTTTGGTTAATTCTTGCTCGTAATGGTTTTTGCCATTTCTAGAAGCCCAAAGACATTAGCTTCCACTGGATTGTCCAGGATTTTGAAGCCATTCTTTTCTAACAACTTTTTAAATCCTGGTAAGAGGCAGCCTCCACCTATCGCCCAGATTTCATCCCCTTGATGCTTGGCATCAAGTGTCAAATTCACCACTTTCTTCAAATATTTTTCATACCAATCTTTCAAACAAGCACTATATATATCTTTAATATCGATGTCACGGCTGTACTTGGTATGTCCCATTTCCAGACAAAATCGGATTTTGGAAGCATCCCCAATTTTTCCGCCATTCAAATGTTTCATTTTTTGGGAAATATCATCGATGAGAACTTCTACACCGATGGGGTACGCAGAGTGAACTTCTCGCTTCCCCTGGTTGTAACGAGAATACAGAGTCGTTCCATTGCCAAAGTCTAAAATTGTTAATTTTTTGGGTAGTTGATGCCCAAACAATGCACCCATCCCCTCTAGAACGACTTTTAGCACTTCTACTTTCACCTCTGATTGTTTACCAGCAAGTATCGGCTGATATTCTCCACTTAGTACTTTTTGCAATTCGTCAGCCAGACCAACATCATGTAAGCTGACAACTAATTTTAAGTGCCAAGCCTTACGGTGTGACAGATGTGCCAACGCACCGAATAATGTCAACAACGCATTATTGACTTTGTTTTCATTGTTATCCGTGTTCCGGTCAAAATGATAACCTGTACGGAAAGCTGATTCCCCGACAGTGTAAGCACTACCATTAAAAACTACCCTCCCTGGTACATCTTCCATGTCGGCTGTGGAAATATAGCTGGGGACACGAACTACTTCAAAGCCATCGACTAAAAGTTTTAGGCTTCCGTAACCGTTATCAAACCCAGCAGGAAAAATTTTTTGCAAGGCGTGAATGTTTGACATAGGGATCAAGTCAATACGTTTTGATTTTTGAAAGTTATCTGTTCAGATTATCTAGGGGAGCAGGAAAGCAGGGGAGAGAAGAATAACTTGCTATGAGTTTTTCTCCAGAACTCTGCCCCTTCCCTCTCTAACCTCAAGAGCTTATCATAACCCCTTGGGGGCTAAGTGGGGTACATTTGCTTGGACGACACTTTGTACCCCATATAGCCCCCAGATAATACCCACATGGGTGTCAAATTTCCCTAAAAGCTCTAGTCTATCTTTGGGGTACATATAGCCCCCATATAGCCCCCATTAGCAATTTTTGAAATCTTTTCTATCAACGCAGTAGAAATTAACTTACAAAAAAATAGAGAAAAAGGAATAAAAAACTTTAGTTGTGGATCTAAGCCAACTTAAAAAAATATTTCTTTCGAGACGCATAGAACGAAATACAAAGCGTCCTTGCTTCAATCCCGCGTTTCAAAACATTGGTTCCCTACACCCTCTAAAATGGTTGACTATTTGATTTATAATCTCCTGTCAATGTCTTTGTTATTAAATTAGCTTCCCGCAAGATGTCTAGCCCTATATCTGATACAGTTGGAATTTACCTACGAGAAATCGTAGCTTTCCAAGGCTATTGCCAGAGTAAAAGATTATCTACACAAGACTTGTAAGGTCAATGCAAAACTTGATAAGCAAAACGATTCTCAAGTGCAACGACTAGAGCGTTCCCCAACTAGGGCTGAACTAGCTACCGAGGTAAATAAAACAGAAGCACAGTTAACCCAAATCCAAAAGCTTGGTCAGCTGGCTAAACAAAAAATGATTACCGCCAACCTCCGATTAGTGGTTGCGGTAGCTAAAAAATGTCGCTGGAGTAACCTGGAATTTCTGGATCTGATTGAAGAGGAGTCATTCCAAGGTACGCTCTGCTCATGGACAAGGAATGAAAGCTTTACGAGGTGAGCAAGACCAGATTAAAGATTATTTGGTTTCTTGAAAACTTATTTATGTCCAAGGAGAAGGAATCGCTATTGTAGAAAGCACTTCTCCCGTACTCACTCTAATAGCAGTTTACTCAGAGTTGGGGCATTGAACTTTAACTTGGATGATTGAAGTCCGTCCATTATATTCTCCAACTACAGGCTCACCCGTAAACTCACAAAGTATCTCCTGTTGGCAGTACCAGCACTCAAATATAATTCGGATCACTGCTTTGTCGCAGTCTAGAAATCTCACATGCTGAAACCGTTCCGCTGATAATTCTGGTTTGACTCTGCGGGATTCAGGCGAAAGCCATTTGGGTAGTTTAGATAGGCACTCACAGATTACATGGACATCTCCGATTCAGGGAACTAAGTCGGACGAGATAGTATTAGTCCAACTTTTTCCGAATCTCTTTTGCCTTAGCTTCTAATACAGCCAATAAATCTCTCAGTTGCTCTTGCTGGATATCTTCGACTTTAGTTGCTGAGACATCTCGAATTAGAGAACTGATTTGGTGACTTGGTTTAGGTTTTGTTTCAGGAGCATGTTCAGCAATAGTTTGGGCAACTAGAAAACGAGTTTGAGCGACTGTTAGCCTTTCTTGCAAAACTTGTGATGTAGCATCTTGTCGGATTTTAAGAGCTTTAGTTTCCTCAATTTTTAAATTTTTAGAATTTAGTTTTTGGAGTGAACGGGCATGGTTTGCACCAAGTCCTGATTGTCTAATCGCAGTTTTTAAGTCTTCTGAAAGCCGTAAGCAAGGAAAGACATTTGCATCTACTGATGCTGGATTTTGTTGAAAACGTAGTAATAACAGAAGAATACTTTGTTCTATTTCGTCTAAATTAAATGCTTTAATGCCTTCTGACTGCTCTTTTCTAGTTAAAATAACCAATTCAGTTAATTGGGGCAAAAGCTTTTTTGCGTTTAATCTAGCTATTGCTCTCCTAAGCGCTCTAACTACTTCTTCCTGTTCAAATTCCAAAGCTAACTTAGCCTGTTGAATCAAACCTTCGGCTAAATCTAGCTCATTCAAGCTTTCTCGGTGAAGACTAGTTAATAAAGTGCGTGCATGTAATTCCTCTTCAGAAAGAACTTTCTGAAGCATCACTGCATCAAGCGTTTCAATTTCTGGCTGTAACTCTTCTGCAACTGATCTCCATCTCCGTTCTCCATCAAAAATGAGATTTCCCGGTAGTAAGATAATCGGCTGTTGTTGCCCTTCCTCTCTAATTGAAACAGCCATACTCCGAATACTATCCGAAGTAAATGTTTGCCTTGCTTGTTTCGGATTGGGTTTTATTTCACTATAGTGAATTTTAAAAATTCCAGATGCTTTCAAATGTTCTCGTAGGTCTTCAATAGTTTGATTGAGGACTGTACGTTCTTCTTCAGCGAGCTTTCCCTGTGCTTGTTCATCTTTTAATCTTGTAATCTCTGCCTGTAAATCTTCTACTCGTTCTTCAAGCTCAAATACCTGTTGAGAATCAGCAGCAGAAGCAAACATTCCAAGTACACTCGGTTTGTTTAATTTTGTCATCGATCAACCTCTTATTAGCTTAAGTTCTTGAACTAGTGCATCAACAATTGGCAGAAAATCTCCTCTTGCCTCTTTACCTGGTCTGTAAATTCCCAGAGGTAGCCCTCTACCAGAAGCATTAAGAATATCAGCTGATTCTCGAATTGGGCTAAAATACTGAATTCCCAAATTTTTACAGACTAGGGGAAGTTCCTCGACAATACTTCTATGCGCTCCCCAATCACTTTTCCAACGAGTAGGAACTATACCTAATATTTTTGGAGTCGGTTTCAATCTCAGCCGCTTGCAGTTGAAATAGTACCACTCAATCATCGCCGCAGCACTTTGAGAAGCCTTGTATTCAGGTTGAATTGGAATTAACACGTGGCTAGAAGCTGCAAGAGCAGTCAGTGGTAAAGGCTCCAATGTTGCAGGACAATCGATAATTACAAAATCGTGAGATAAGGGATAATCACTCAACCGATCTGCAAGAGTATAAGCTCCACGCAGATCCTTTGAAACTTCCCGAATTGTTTCGTGTAATTCTTTTCCGCCTTTACAAACTTGAATTTTGTCAATCTTACCTTGCCAAGCTGTAACTAAAGCCCAGTTCCCATTGAAGTCTGGATGGTAAACATTAGCCATTGTTCCCTGAGTTTTAAATTCTCCTAATCCGCAAAATAATGTCAATGATTCGTTAGGATCGATGTCTAATAGTGCCACTGAATAGCCACGAACACCCAATTCATACGCAAGATTGTATGAAATAGTACTTTTCGCCACTCCTCCAGCGTTTGTCTCAATCGAAAGGGTCAAATTGGCAGGCATAAATTTTTCTCTTTCTTGATTACTATATTTCCGACTCCCAGTCATGAGATAACGTTATATCAGTTTGGGCGAAGAATTTTGAGATAATGTTATATCATTTTTCTGATTTCTCTAACAAGGATTGCTATCAACACAGAGGTTGACTGCAAGTAATATCGACCTAGCTACACAGATTGCCTATTGTGGAATTGTACACAAAAAGAAATATACCCCGTCCAAGAGATATTCACTCAGCACTTGCTCAATCTAATAGTTCCGTAGGAAAGCATTATTGCCTTTGTGCAAGCTGGTTATTGAGTATAAAAACCAACGGCATAATTCTAATGTGATTTCAACCTTTAAAGCTGTGTCAACCAGCAGCTATTAATGCGACTTTTTTGAGCTTATTGAGAAGAAAAATCTTCTGTTGACATAATATAACCACCTTGCCATGAAGATTCTACGCTGAACAACAGTCTTTGTTCAAAGTGTACTCGATTGAAGCGGGATAACAATACTGTCTATCTACCTGATGTCATTATAGAAAGGGGCGCTGCCAACAAGGAATTATTTTCAATCCCCCTAGAACTAGCTATTCTCACCTAACCACGAGTAATCGGCTCATTCATGCAGTGGTTATTGAGAAGTTACGTAAAAAGCATCCCAGAAGTGTAGTTGCAGTCCTTGTAACTACACTACTTTTTCTGAGCTAATCAAACATTCTCGTTCACAGCAATAAAGGTACTAGGTCGCTCACAAGGCGTAAAATTATACTTACGTTTAACTTCTTCATCTGTACTACCTTCAGCGGATTTAGTTAGCAGTACAACCTCAGAGCGGGTATAACCAGTCAACTCATCAAACTGAATAATCATATATTGGTAGAGCGCCCAGACATCCGCCATCCGATTGCCAATACCGGAAGATATCTCATCAGGTATAAAAATATTACCGTGCCAAGATACCTTAATCCCCTCTTTCTGGAAGTAAGCGTCTATTTCTGGACGAATATAATCCGCAGTCCCTCCGCAAAACACCAGTTCTTCAATATCATCATCCATCTTCGAGCGCAACCATCTGACGATCGCACGCCAATATTCATCTCTAGCAAGCAATAAAGCCTTGGACATCAATTCGCCATCAAGTTGAATTTCATCACCTTTGCGCTTGCGTGAGAGTTTCTGCATCACCTGGGAGTCACAACTAACCCCAGCTTCTACCAACACCTCGATAATATTGGGATTATCAGGGCTTAGTCCCGATGTCTTGGAAGTAAAATTATTCATCAGCCAAGACATACCAAAATTACTGGTTATTCCCGTACCAATTGAACCACTGCGAAAGGTGAAAATACTTGCGTTGCGATAACCAAGCATCACATACATAGAAGCAGGCATATTATTGCCAAGCGATCGCCTACGGTGAAAAAATATCCCACTACCCTCAGAAGCTGCATCATAACGAAGCATTTTTACCCGCATCTTACCTGCTGGTGTATCAAATCCTCGAAACGCATCTTTCAACCGCACTTGTAACTGTTCTTTGTCTTGCATTTCACCGGGCGGCAGCAGGATGCTCAAGTAAGCTGCAACATCATTACCCAGGTTCAACTTCTCCTTAGCCAGCCAAAATGCACCACAAATTTTAGGGACTGCCAGTTCGTACTTTAGCTCCTTCAGTTGCGATATACCCCCAAATCGACGACGGGCAAGCTCTCCCAAGGCGCAGTACTCATCACCTATTCCTACCCAAATACGAGATTCAGGACTACCTTCTTGTTGAACGCTCTCAATCGAAGCTTTAGCAACATCTGCTACTTCTGAGTCGAAAAGTAAAACAACAGGCTTTCCCTCTGGATACTCCTGAGCGATCGCCTTGGTTTTACTTGCACCCATGTCAATCGTAATTACTACCTTTTTTACGTCTGTTTTCTCCTTAGTTTTGGGCATATCTTTATCTTTTATTACCTTTACTATCGTTCCCAATTTAACCGAAATGGGAAAAATACTGTGGTGCAAAACACTTTCTTTACAGGGTTTAACAGCTTTTTTACATAGAAAGTGCGTAGAGAAAAAACTATTACGGCGATGTTCTTCGATGGTGCTACAGCATTCATACTCAATGGAGTTGAGTAGGGAGTCCACTGCAAACTGNNNGCAACCAAGTTCAAATTGCCACGGGGCTAACTGAAGTACCTCCATAGCACTAATACCAAATCCAAACCGTAGATTCTAACTACACTAATGTACTAAAAACTGCTTTAATATTCACTGTCAAATCACCTCCTAGATCATGACTAAATTACCCCAATCACACCCAAATTCTGTATCAACTAAAAGTTGAATTATTAAACAAAATTAGCTTTTTGGCTGTAATTCAAACAATGTGATTGTCATCATTACACCCCGTATTACCTCAACCATCCCCGCAATTACCCCAGTAAAAAGTATCGTTATTGTGGAGTCTTGGGCAATAACAAGGTATGTCAGATGGGGTCAATTACACATTTGCTTTGCTGTCAAATTTTTGATTGTAGCTTTTACAGATGAGATATATGAAGTGATTATTCCAGGCGATCGCACCTCTAAAACTAGAATGCGATCGCCTTTCCAGTTCGGTCAAATACTGTTGATGCCCTCGACAAAGGCTTTGACCAAATGTATGGCTGAAATGGTTTATCAAGGGGCGTTTTAGCAATGTGATTTGTGTAGTTGTGCATCACTTTAATTGCTATGCCCAGAATGACTTCTAGCACTTGCTGTTTACCATAACCATCTGCTAAAAATTCCTCAATTTCACTATCTTCAACCCAACCCCGTGCTTGAATCATTCGTTGTGTAAAATGACGTAGTGCTTGTAATTTTGAATCTTGGAGTGGGATGCCATCACGTAACGCTTGAATATCTTCACTCTTCATACCCATCATCTTTGCCAAGCCGGAATGGGCTGCCATGCAGTAGTGACACTCGTGTTCATAATTCACTGTTAAATAAATGATTTGCTGTTCAATTGGGCTGAAACTTGTCGTAGCAAACAAATCCCATAGTGCCATCGAACCTTTAAGTAATGCAGGTGCTTGGGCGAAAACTCCCTCTAAATTTGGAATAAACCCAAACGTTTGTTGTGCGTGAACTAATGCCGCTTTAGAGTCTTGAGGTGCGGTATCAATCGTGTGAATAGTAAATTTCATCAGTTGTTGCCTTAAATATGCGCTTAAGTAGACAAGCTTGTCTACTTGAAGTTGGTGCTATTGTATTTAAAAGGAGACAATATTGTCTACTCATCCAACTATGACTGCCCAATCAAGCCACGCTCGACAACAAATCCTAGAAACGGCTTCTGAACTCTTTTATCAGAAGGGAATTCAGCATGTCGGCATTAATGAAGTCATTGCAGTATCAGGTGTTGCTAAACGCACACTTTACCGTTGGTTTCCGTCTAAAGACCTGTTAATCGAGGAAGTGATGAAATATCGCGCTGTTCAGTGGTTACGCTGGTTTGAGGATGCAGTGTCAGAGCGAGGCATTACACCCAAAGAACGTTTACTAGCAACGTTTGATGTGTTGCGTGAGTGGTACTCAAGTCCCAATTTTCGCGGTTGTCCGTTCATCAATGCTGTTTTAGAAATTGCCGATGCCTCTCATAAAGCACATCAAGTTTCAGTAGAATTACGTGAGTCGATTCGACAAATTATTGTGCGCTTGGCAGCTGAGGCTGGTGTCAAAAATCCAGAATTCTTTTCACAACAGTACCTTCTGCTGATTGGAGGAGCCAGCTTAATGGCAACAATCGAACAGTCAGCCAACGGAGCAACGTTTGCTCAAAGTGCGCTCTCAGTTCTGATTGATGCGAATATAGAGAATTGACATCGGCACTTACATGAAAGAAATTAGGTAGGCTAAAAACCTTTGCCTGATTCGTGCGCGAATCTTCGGTTCGATGCTCTATTCCAACAAGTCGCTTGTACTATAACTTATACTCCCTCAACAGTTAGCTGCGCCCAGTGGAGAGGTGAAAAGCACCTCCTAACAACAGCGCCAGGCGATCGCACTTCAGGAGATATTGCCCACAACGACAAACAGGACAAGGGCAGGACTTACGCAAGTATCACAAGCAAAGGCAGAGAGTATGCTTTTCTCCAACACCTAACCACCCATATCCTCATAATCCCCTCACTCCAGACGAAATCCCGCATCAACTTCTATTTCTGCCTTAGCAATTGGGTCATCCTCATCATCATTAAAGAACCCATCATCTTCGGAATCTTCTCCCACAACATTTGATCCGACTGGTTCTGTCTCAACAGTTAACGACACAGGACTTGGCCCAGTGGAATCAAAAAAAGAAACTGAAGGGGGAACCGAATTAGCTGAAATAGGAGTTATTTCCACGCCATTAGTTCCAACTGTTGGTTGTAACCCAGTTGCACCTTGCGAGAAAACTCCACTATGAGGATTAACAAGAACTATCTGGGGCAACCCCTCCATCCCAAACGTCCGTTTCATCTTAATGATCTGAACTTCAAGTTGCGCGATCGCATCATGGAGGGCTGACTGCAATTCAACACCACATACCCCCGCAGCAGATAGCGCAAACGGTAGGTAATACGCCCGCAGCGCCTCACATACTAACTCAGTTTGCCCTCGCTTCTTTGACTGGAGATAGCTAATTACTATACCGTCCTCCATATCTTTATTCCGCATGATACGCGCCAACTCAACCGAATCAGCTGGCTTACTCGCTCTTGCCATAACTTCTCTTCTATATAACGTGCAAATCAAGCTTCTCAGTAAGCTATTTGTCAATACTCATACTTTAACCATACGATGGGAGAACTCACCCCCGTATTTACTCCTAACTACCCCAATTCACACGCTAATTACCCCAATTAAGTGAAATTGGGTTTGATTTTTGTCAATCAAAATAAATAATTAACTTAAAAATAAACTCTAACAATCCCCATAGTTGAGGTATTCTGAGGGCAAATTAACCCAATTATTTCAGCATTACGTAGAAGTTAATCAACTTAGGATAGAACCCCACAATCCGCTCTGCACAAGCATTTACTTTAGTCGCATTCCACTACAGACCATTGCTGTCGCCGTACAGTCCTCTAACTAAAACAAGGTATGTTTAGTAGGGTCATTTTATCACTAAAGTTATTATCAATAAACTAGATTAATTGACAGTTCTTTAATACCAATCATCTTATTTTGTAGCACAAAATACTACTTTTGTCGTATATTTACTGTTTGATAAGGGATTACCAAGAAATAAATTATCCACTCCTGTGGGATGGACATCTTGTCCGCCCCTTTCCACGGGCGGGCGAGACGCCCACCCCACAAGAAAAGTTGTATATTTTTTTATTTGGAAGTCCCTAAATAAATAGATTAAAAATAATACCTATAAACAGTTGTAATTACGTGTAATTGAATCCACGATTATGGATAGTACCTACTACGCAATAGCGTTCGCGGAGCGTCTGGCAGAGAAGCGCCGACCTGTCGGTTCGCACGCTGGCGACATAGCCATACAATCTCTACAACCCAACAATTGCATCATTAAAAACAAGGTTTACGGCTTCAGTGTCAGTTACAAGACGAACCATAAGATATTACCTTGTATTATCACAAGTTACAGTACTCTCACTGGCGGCATCTAAATCAAGTATAGTTTATACCAAAAGTAGCAGCAATATTGTCCGCAATTGAGACCATACACTGTTGTCAGATTTCCGGTTATCCCCAACTCCCTCAGTGCAGTCTCTAACTATGCCACTCAGTCCCATAGTAAAACAAGGTATGGTAAGTAACTCCATAAAGCGAACCAAATCCATCAAGGTATACCTCTTTGAGCAAGAGAAAACTACCATTGAGGAAAAAGCGATCGCCACAGGGGTAACTGCATCTGAATATTTACGTTCCTGTGGGTTAAGGCGGGTACTAACGGCAAAACCATCTGTCGACTTGATAACTATCCGCGCTACTGCTGGAAACCTCAAAAGCGAACTGATGATGTTATCTCACTTAGCAAAGGAAACAAACAACCAGCAAATTTTGGATACTGTCAATAATGCGATCGCACTCGTAGATCAGACCATAGCTGCTGCATTTAACCTAGACGTTCCAGACAAATCACCCTCAAGCCAAAATAAATAAGGCATTACAGGTTCTATATATCCACTTTAAACTCCCTCAATTTGATTCCCGTCATTTATAAAAAACCGAATTTTCTCGACACGCTCAAGTATGTCTTGGGGAAAGATGATGCTGCGATTGTCGATACTAATATGATGGGAACAAAGCCAGATGAATTTAACCAGCAGTTTCTCACCATCAAGTACACCAACAAAGCAGTTAAACGGCAGTGCGCGCACCTCATCATCTCAATCGCACACCGCCCAAACTACCACGAGCATTTATCCAACAGTCAGTACAGTTATGTAGCAAGAGAATATCTCAAAGATATGGGATACTTGCCCAAGGAAGAATCATCTGTAGCAGCTACCAGTCAGTTCGTTGCAGTACGCCACCACGATCGCAACCACGAACACCTGCATATAATCACCTCCCGGATTCGGTTAGATGGCAGCTTAGTTAATGATTCCTATGATTATTTCAACTCCCAAGTCTCAACTAGACGCATCGCGGCGGTACTAGGATTGGAAGTAACACCGACAACAAATGAAGCCGTCGCCTCTAGGTTAGAGCAAGAGTACGGAATAATTACACTCACCAGTCCCAACCGATCAAAAAGTATTAGAGCAGTCAACAGTAAGCACAAAACCCCAACAAGTAAGGAAATTATTCGCCAAGCAATAGGAGAAGCCATTAAGGATAGTCCCACCGTCTCTACGTTTATTCAACGCCTGGAAGAAAATAACATTGGAGTATTGCCTAAGATGCAGGGGGAAGAACTACTAGGCTTTACCTACACTCATAATGATGTAAAAATTGCTGGTTATCAAGTATACAAACCTTATAGCTGGAACAAACTGCGGTCTGAATATGGAATCATGTACGACCCAGATAAAGATAAAGAAGTAATTCAACAAGCTAAAGCCAAAGCAATTGCTCGCATAAATAGTATAATTTTAAGTAACATTGATTACTTATATAGTGATAAACCTACTAATAGCAGTATAAGTGATAGTAATGGTGATACCGATAGTAACTCTAAAAAATTTGTTACTATATATACACTAAACAGTAATTATCCCAGTGAGATTTCGATAATACAACCAAAATTAGAATATAACCCCACTTCGGAAGCAAATAAGACCAAGAAAAAAGTTCAGCCGCATCCAAAGAAACAGAACCCACAACAGGATATTTCAGAAGAAAACGGTCTTACTACTCAACAAATCCTGGAAGAGCAATCTTCCCTTATTCCTGCTTCTGTTACCCTTCTGCCTTCTACTCTCAAACATCTGCCTTTTATAATTACTGACTATATGCTTGTTACCAATAACTTCCGTATCAAAGGACGGGAGTTGAGTGCCAGCTTAGATAACAATACTCTGAGTGTTTACCGTCATGGGGATAATACTCCTGTGATGCAAATCTGCTACAGTCAGAGAACCTGGTACGAAGAGATACCAACTCGACTAACAACAAACGAAATTGAGCAGATTGAAAGTTTGCGTTTCTTTACCCAACAAGCGTTAATGAATAAATCGCGATCTGCGCTTCGCAGCAGCGCTTCGCGATCGCAAAGAGGTATTGAGCAATAGTAAATCTGTAGATAGAGAGAGTTTAATCTACTCAAAATTAGGGGTAGGACTGGCAAAGACACTGTTGGCGAAGTTGTCACCAAGTGCAAACTAAACAGTTTAGGTTTTAAAAATTTCGTTTAGCAATCCGGGTTCTTTGTCTAGCTGGATGTGAATTTTGGGGCAGCTATTTGTGGATTTGTGGGGCATAAAAAATTGTTTTGTCTATTGGTGTCTTAGCATCAAAAGTACAACTTTTTGCGCTCGTATTTGTTAGAGATGAATTAAACCGTAAAATGCAGAAATTCACTAACTTCAAGCCAGGTGCGTTCAACAGACAAGCTATCTGGGTTGATTCCATGAAAGTCTAGATTCTTTTTCTCATAAGTTTTTAGCCTACCTATTGTGCTTTCGGCTAATTCCTTGGTTTTAAATAAGCAAGCTTCTTCTATTTCAAAAGTCCATTCAGTATTTGATACATAATAGTAATTTAAATCTAGAAAGTGACCAAATACTACCCAGACATCTTTTTTAGGCATAACTTTTATTATATCTTTTATGAAGAAGAATTTCCTTAAACTGATTTTTATCTATTTTTGATTTCATTTTTTTCATAATCGTAAGTAAATTCAGGCATTTTACTAGAGGATTCAATAAAATAAGTTAAGTAACTTTTAATAATTTTAATATCTTCTTCTAGTCGATTTTTAGTAGATTTTATTCGGAATAATGCAATGTACAAATAAGTATCGATTGAATCTTTATCAGTTCCTTCTGCAAATTCTTCTTTTAAATCTTCTAAATTTTCAATTGAAAAATCTAAGTGGCTAATATGACTGCCAAAATCATCTAAATAGCAAGAGACTCTAGCTACAGCTTCTTTAATATCAGATGCTATCGTTTCATCTATGCACATAATCAAAAGTTAGATTTTGTTTCAAAATTAGTTAGCTAATTCTATAATTTTACTTTCTTGTGACATAACTCTTGTTTTGTCATAAATGTTGAAAGTAACATAACAATTTTACATTATTTTGTATTTTTGCAGTTCTGCAATATCTGCTAAAATATAATTTTGACAACATAACTCTCACAATAAAGACAGTTGCCCAGGCGATACATTACCCTTACGTCGCGTACGAAGACTGAGGTGAAAAAATGTACACAATACACATAAGTTTGTCCGATGATTATCTTATGACACAAAATTTTATAAATTACATGGATCTACTCGATGAGCTTTATATATTAGATGAAAATAAACAACCTATTAAGCCCGGCAGTCTTGAGCAATGGTCTGATTGGCGGAAAAATGAGAACAATATACAAGTAGCTTTAGATACTTTTTCGTGGGGAAGAGTATCTACCATCTTTTTAGGAAAGGATTATTCTAATTTTCCTAATCAAGAACCACAGCTTTTTGAAACTATGGTTTTTGGAGGTGAATATAGTGGTAAATTCTGGAGATATTCAACTTGGGAACAAGCAGTTGCCGGACATCAAGAAGTTTGTATGATAGCTATTTGAGCCTATTGATGAGAAAAATTTAAACTTATAAGAATAATCTTAAACCTAATATCGTTTATCTTGCCCATAACCCCATAGGAAATAACTGTACCTAGTTCTAGCTATATTAAATTATAAAAGTAACTAGAATAAAAGGATGTAACCTATGCCCAAGAAAAAATGCGGACTTGGATTTGACTGTGCCAGTATGATGCAATACCCAGGCATAGACTCTGGCGACTGCTTAAATTACAAAACCTGTGGGAGTGCGGTTCAACTAAGCCCCGATGAAGAACTTGAACTTGTTCGTATTCGGGAAGAACAAATGCGCCAGTATCAAGAACAAATTCGCCTGACCCGTCGTTCTGCCGCTATCATGATGCTGATGAGGCGCGGTTGCCCGCAATCACCAGAATCGTTAAGTGTTATCCCCGCAATTGAGGCGATCGCCACCACATTAAATAATATTCGTACTGGACTTACCAACTTCGACGGACAGTACATCGCGCCACCTGGTTGCGAACTCCACATCTACAATGTCAAACGACCGAGTGGTACGTACTCGTACTATAAACTAACCGCCGAAAACGCAATGTTTGCACCTTCAGAGAAAGAACAAGAAGTACGGGTAATTCACCTCAGCCATCAGCATGATGCACGGTATATAGAAGCACAACTTGGTATCGAACGGCGGAACAAGTTAACCCAAGTGCGAACACTGCTTCACAACGCAAGCGCATTGCTTGAGGAAGCAACACGCCTACTCGAACAAACCACAGATATGAACAGTCCAAACGCAACAGTTGAAGTTTTAAACACCGATGAAATTATATCCATCGGCTAATAAAACCAGCAAAATGGGAAAATTTACTTCATTACTGCCACAAAATATAGATACTGAAATACAGGATTATTTGTAAAGCTGCTTTACCTACCAGTAGGCTGTGATGGTTACGAGCGAATCGCTCTGATAGGTATACCAACAGGCTAACAACCGACTAGGGGGAAATGAAAAATGACCATAAGTTTTAGAGAATGGCTCAAACAATTTAAAAATCAAGATGCACCCTTTGGTGATTTATGGAGTGATGCCACATCGACTAAAAGAGGAAGATTNTCAGACTCTTGGCAGGGTGACACTATAGAAAGCTTGATAGAGTTTATGGTTAAAAACGAAACATCATATNNNTCTCATAGTGTTCTTAATGAAGCTAATGAGGCGTATCATAATTATTTAGGTTTAGAACCTATAAAATCATCTAAATTGGAAGAGTTAGAGAACCAACTTAAAGCTAAATATTACGCAGAACGTCTACAACACTATACAAAATTATCTATTTTATATAGGAATCCTACTTGAATCTTGCTCAGTATACTGAGAAGTCAAGCTTTGTATGTCAAGCTTCTAGGCAGCTCGATTGTTCAAAAATCAAATAGGAGTCTTATATATAAACAAAATTAAATTCTCCTTTATGAGTTTGATCTCCATATAGGTGTCACTGTACTACTGCGACCCAACTACAGTGATGCCCAATTCAGTCACAGAGAGTAATCCACTTTGTTCTAGTTATTTTAAATAAAAATAATAGCTAGAACCAAAAACACACTCAAAATTGAAAAACTACAGGAGAGTAAAAAATTAGGGAGGCATAAAATTATCAAGTTGCTGCCATGCTAATTTAGCTTTCTCTCTCAAACTACAAACATCAGCACAATGGCAAACATTAAGAATGTTACTACTGATTTAGCATTAAGCAAGAAATAATTGAGAAGTTTGTATATTTTTTTCATACTTAAATTTTGAGATCACGCTGAATTATATCTTTAAAAGCTATCTTCTAAGTAATAGCTATATTTTGGTGTATAAAAAACTATATTTATTTTGCAAGTGGAAATTAGAAAATTGTTTAATAAATTACCAAGATAGAGAAAGTAAAATCAAGCTTTAAGGGTATTTTAGTGCCAAAAAGTAAAAATTTATATTTAATTTTATAAGTTTAATTGTTAATATATGACAATTCAAGCTAAACATTTTGACACTAGATTAAATCAATGGATTCATACAGATGGTAATACAAATAATCCAGATTCGCTGTTAAAGGAAGAACTTAATAATACCTTACTAGAACATTTCTTTCCTGGGGTAAACTTTTCGTTTGGGCATATAGACGAAAAGTCTACTGTGGAACAATTAATTAATCATCCTGAAGGTCATAAATTATTATTATCATCAAAAACTCGGTTGTTATATGGGCCAGAAGAATGTCTAGATACAATTAGACAATTATGCCCTGATAACAAAGATAGAGGTGCTTACGGGTCTATCTTTCTTGGTTCATGTCAAAATGCTGTCAAGAAAGAGTTAAATATTCTAATTGTCGATGATAATAATGGTGAGAATGGCGGCGTTATTAGTAATGACCAAGCATATCAGCTAACAGGAGACTGTTACGGGCAAATATCCACAGACCTATATTACGAATTAACTAAGCATCAAAAAGGTGATAAATATCGAGTAATTCAACACCGCTTCGGTTGGACTGACCAAGACGGAGATGATAATAAATACCGCTTTGGCAAAGGTACACTACGCCCTGCAAACCTTGACCAAATTCTCAATTATTCAGATCCCAAGAACTCAACTAGAATTGACTTAATTCTTCCCTTATCTGCATTCAAGGGAACTGATAAAGACAACCCTAATGGGCCAAGCAAGCCCCAAATTCAACCTGGACTGTACAGGCAAAATATCTGGCTAGGTGAAAAATCACAATCTGAACTCGGTAAAACAGCTATCTCGCAGTTACTCGCTTCATTCCCTAACGGGCTGAAAGACTTTACCGAACAGCTAGAACTTGAAGCCAAAAAGCTGAATGTTGTACAGGACGACCCCCGGCAACTTGCACAACTTTACTGCGAAAAGTACGAGAAGCGGAAAGCTTTTCTTGAAGAACAAGCAACCACACTAGAAGAACAAGCAGCAGAAGATCCAACAGTAGCAGAAGATTTAGAACTTTTGCGCGATGGCGCAGGAGCGCCCGCCGTAGGCGATCGCATTGCTACTGATTCATTTATTTACAAACTCATCAAAGCTGATCTGCAAGGAGAAGGTCAACTTCTCGAAACTGAGAAAGTACAGCGCGAACTGGCCCGGTTCGTTCAAAACGAGTGGAAAGAAATCGCCATCGGCAAGACGCTCACATTTGAGCGGGCAATGGTGATTCCCTCTAAAGACCTACAAAATGGGGAAATCTCCATCCCGCATTATCAAGATGGGGAAGAAGTTCTCAACTTCCGCTCCCCTTTCCTCAACTCAAATGGTCTGTGCGTCTCAACTAACAAAATTGTAGAAGACATCCTTGGGCCTGATGGTCAACCTCTCGCGGGTGCGATCGCTGTCTCAGACGAAACAAGCGATCGCATTTATAACCGTCTAAACGAGCAAATTAAATCTGCCCTACCCGAAGCCCAAAGTAAAAATATTCAATTAGAAGGTATTGAAAATTACTTATATAAAAACATCGGCAAGCTCGAAACTAAAGACAAAATCGAGTTTACCAACA
The DNA here is from genome assembly GCF_030382115.1 of Nostoc sp. GT001. NCBI lineage: Bacteria > Bacillati > Cyanobacteriota > Cyanophyceae > Nostocales > Nostocaceae > Nostoc > Nostoc sp. GT001. The sequence goes on along the minus strand of NZ_JAUDRJ010000002.1, from coordinate 15,584 downwards.
AATTTAATCAGTATATTTCAGAACTACAATCGGCTGGTTACGAGCTAGAAATTCTTCCTCAAGAGTCCGAACAAGAGCGTCAAGCACGCGACTACGATGGTGATTGTATTGGCTTTGAGCGGGCAAGCAGGTATCCAAACCTCACTGCCGAGGCAAGGGAGCGCAACCTGCCTGAAAACGCTTACGATCCAACTGTTAAACTCAAAAAACAATCTTTTTACCAGGAAGATGGCAGTCAGCCGGAATTTGAAGAAATCGCCATCCACATGAGCGATGGCATTAGTGTCGGTGTTATCAACAATCACCTGACCTCAATTGAGGCGTTAGAGTCAGAAATTACTATCCTGAAAAACTTTGGTAGTGAAAAAGACCAAATTGAGTACGTACAGCAGGTAGCCAAACACTACGAAGATTTATTTAAAACAGAAGCCTGGGCAAAATCCAAGGGTATTGAAGGGAAGGAGATTCCGACCAAGTATCGCGGTTACATGGAAGAGTTTATCAAAACTGTTCAGCAAGAATCCCTAAACCAGGTCAATGCACTGGTGGCAATGAATACTAACATCAAGATATACCGCGAAATGATTGCCGAGGCAGCATTTCAAAACCAAATTGCAGTTGACCTCTTCAAAAGTGCCAAAAAACCCGAAATGGAAATTATCCGCAACAACAATCGGATTCTCCACCGGGAGGTTAACTATATTAAGGATAAGAAGAAAGACGTTTATATTGACAATACAATTCAACCCACGGGATACTCGCCTGTTGAATTACTAATTGCTCAAACCAACCAGTATTTTGAAAAAGCTCGTCTCGAATCGCGTGAAATCGCCCAATTTCAAGCTTTATTTAAAGGTGTCGAGTTTTCTAACGAACAGCGATTAATAGCTACTCTTGTCAAAAAAGAATTCGACAAATCCTTTAACCAAGCGAGTCAGCTATCTAGACAAAGAGAAACTGAAAAAGGGCCGTCTGCAAATATTACCCTTGCTAACGGCAATCAAGTAAGTGTAACTAACCTTTTACAGTATGACAACGAATTTATCTGGAAAGCTAATAAAATTACAATCAAGCTATCAGAAATATCTGAAGACAAGCGCAACAGTAACCGCCCACATAAATATCTAGTTTATGCCCAAATTAACGATGAAACTGAGAACAACAAACCCAAGTTTAGGGCATTAGGAACACTTGCTAAGGAGCAAGAAAATAAAGCCGAAGAGATAGGAATTGGACTTGGACAGGAAGTAACGTCTAACAGAATAGCCTTCCAAGCTGAACTAAGCGAAGGTCAAATTAAACTTCTTTACCAAAAAGCCTACCAGATAGCAGAAGAATTTTACAATTCAATTCCAGAAGGACAAAAGCTAGCAATGGCAGCTGCTACCTGGGCAGTATCAACTACTCGTGAGAGTAGTAGTGATAAAAGTAGCGATTACCAAAAGAAAGTTTCTAATTTCGCCTTTGCTGCCTTTTCTGAAGAGATTATCAGTCAGTTAGACACACTCAGATTTAACGAGTTTAGTATCACTGGCTTCGACAGGAGTAGTGAATTATTTCATGAAAATAAACCTCAAAATATTCGATTTAATCTAGCTGAAGATGGAAAAAGTGTCATTGAACTCCAGAACCAGGAAGGTAATTACGAAACATTTGGAAATATAGAACAAAGTAACGCCAGACTACCAATTGGTAGTGTTGCTATTGCCAGCGTTGAAAAAGGTGAAGTATATACCACCTCTATTACAACCAAAGTACCCGGACTTCCAGAACTTACCTTTAAAGTAGGTGAAGTTAATAAGTTTGGAAATTCCCAAAGGTTCAATAATGAGCCTGTAATGTTAACAATCGAAAAGGTTGACCTTATTCGGGAAGACTATAGCATTTATCTTCAAAATGGTAATAAACCTGAGAAATTAGGCAACATTGATAAGGAATCAATTAAAGAGGGTATTGCTGAAGGTTGGCTAGCAGAAAAACCCGGTAATGGGCAACAGTTACAGCTTAAAATTCAAACCATCATCACCGGACAAAATGCCTATGCAATAGCAGAGACATCTAAGGGAAACTTTTTACGAATTAATATTACTAATCCAAAGTACAAAAAACAGGAGATTAGCAACCAAGCATTTAAAGAAACTTTAGTTCGGGCATTTGATAAAAAGCACGTTTATATTGCTAAAATTGGCGATCAATCACTCGGTATTATTGGTCAGCATAGTGAACGCCTTGAAACCGAGTTAAATAGAGAGAATGTACAAAGACAGTGGCAAAGGAAAGAAAGTAGCACTGTACAAAAACTAATTGATACGGGTATTATTCGCTTAAACCAACAACGAACTACTATCCCTGTACAGATTACCAGTAATGAAAGTACCTGTAAAATAACTATTAATCCAGAAACAGTAGAGTATCCCGACAAATGGGTTAAGCGCAGTCAGCTTATCAGTAATGAGAAGTCTGTCAGAAACGAACAGCAAGAAAAACGTAACCAAATACTCGGTAAAATTAATGAACGTCCTACAATCATATTCCAAGATAAAGAACAAAAATTAGTAGGGCTTTTAGGATTAGCAGTTGACGAAAATATAGCCGACAAAACTAAAAAGTATCTAGAAAAAGTAGGAGTATCATACGAACAGCTTACCGGATCACAAGCTCGGTTAGAAGCCAAAAAAGGTATGAGTGTATTCGTACTCGATGAAAGTACCATGAGTGGCGAATTAAAACAAACATTTATTGACCGGGCTGGTGGTAATATCAAGAGTGCAAATACATCATCACAACCCACTCCAATTATTCCAGAACAAACTGTATATTTTTATAACCCAAACCAACAATATAGTTCTCCAGATGGATCGCAGATAGAAACTAAAGAAGCTCTCGGATTAGTTGTTCCCGCACAAGACGCGATCGCTGTAACTACTTGGCTAGAATCAAAATCTACTGAAAATCATTATTTTATTGAGAGTAACACAGCTACATTTATTTTTAATAAAAATGAGATTAGTGAAAAAATAAACGAAGAATTAAATAGTTTACTTGGAGAACCGATTAATATCGGTGAAGTTGAGGGATTTTACCACTATGAACAGCTTAGTGCAGAGTTAAATCAAAAAATTGCGACTGAAGGTAGTCGTTTAGAATTAAACCAAATTCCAGAAAATAGTGAGTACAAAAAAGCTCTACAAGCACTACCTAACCGTCCCAGAGAGCTTAATCAAGAAGATTCTCCAGTACTAATTATTCCTGCAAAAGCTGTACCAGAAAAGAATATAACTAACATTCAATCAGGTATTAATGCCACAGTTGCAGGAATTTCACAAATTTATCAAAACTCAGTTGAAGTACAAGTATCAAAAAAAACGAAAATAGAAACTAAAAACCAAGCAATATTACTACCAAACTCGCGTCAAGCCGATCAAACCAAAGCTGTCGAAATATTGGGTAAGATAAGCGAGGAAAAAGTAGAACAATTGCGATCGCACCTTGAAACCCACCTCAAACCTATACTTGAAAACGATAAATCCAACTACGCACTACTAAGACAAGTCGCATGGGTCGGTGCAAAATGGGATTTGAAGGATAAAGACTTCAAGCCAGGGATACAAGACGACAAGTTAATGGAACTTGTCAAGCAAGTATATCCTGATGCTGATATTGTGCTGGTCACTTACTCCGAGAACCCCGGCACTGGCATCAACTACCACCGCGATGACTCCTATGCCACAACGGAAGCCCGCAGCATTAATATCGGAAATTCTGATTGGGGATATCGCGCCGCTAAGGAACGAATGGCATGGACTAGGGAGGAGAATCAGGACGCACAATACCAAGAGTTTAAACTTGAGTCCGGTACTGTAACGCGCTTTAACTGCAAGAACGAACACGCTGCCCTCAATACTGAGGCTGGCAGATGGTCTATCAACATCTGGTCAATTAAAAATGACCTGGGCAGAGAAAACAGCGTTCGCCAAAAATTTGAGAACTTCCTCGCCTCAAACCAACCTCCTCGTGCGATAGTCCAAAGCAACAGCGACCTCACCATCAAAACTAACGAGTGGACACCTGGGGGAGAAATTAAAGTAGAGCGCAGTTATACCAGCCTCAGAGAAGCCACCCGAAACATACCCTCACACCCTTTAAACCAACCAACTGTAGAAGAAATTATCGCCATCGGGAATTCCACTGCCGCACGCGCTGCTAACCCTGAGATTCCAGACAACCCGACTATATCTGGAAAACCAGTACCAATGGTTTATTCGCTGCATCTGCACGGCGAACCTTCCAAAGTACCAGCTGATACAACTATCGATGCCATGCGGGGACACGGTAGAATACACACTACCCGAGGTGTAGACTACCACAAAACTTATGGTGTCAAAGAGGGAGATATTGCGATCGCTCAAGGTAAAAACGGCGAGCAAGTTGCTTTCCGGGTGGGTAAGCAATACAAAATTACCCCCGAAATGATTCAAGATCCAAGTTACCAGCAAGCGTGGGCGAAATGGGAAAAGCATTCACCGAAAGAACTTACCCAAACCCAGGCGAGTAAGAGTCAGCTATATGGCTTATTCATGGAGCCGCTAGGGGATTATGTCAATGGCAAAGTTGTTCCATTCCCAGCCATTCAAAAACAACCTGCAACTCCAGTAAATATCAGTCCTGACTCCAAAGATGGGCTTGGAGTAGCACTCAGTCTTGCTACTGCACTCGCAAAAGAACAAGGCAAGCTACAAAACGATTACCAAGTTTCAGTCAATAATAATCCAGAAGCTCCCGCCGGACAGTATGGAGTAGAGAACCATGTCCAAAAACCTGAAGGAGTAGCATACGCATCCGCCGAACACGCATTTAACCACCAAAAGCAGTTGCATCCATCGGCTGATGAATACAAGCTAATGGTAGAAGTGCTTCAGGCTAAACTCGAACAACACCCGCGGCTAACTGAGGCGATCGCTAAACGCGGAGGAACTGAGTGGCTGGAAAACTGTACGGCAGTTGCTACAACGGGGGGAACCCCAACGGACAGTTGGCTCAAGTCGGGAAACCCGCCCACGCGACTGTCCTCCACAACGCACTGCCTCACCAACATAACTAACGCCCAGGATAAAAGGTGGGAAGGTAAAGGTAAAGAATCCGCATTTATTCAAGCCCTCAGCGAAGCATATATCAATGTAGTTGAAAAGTCACAACAAACTACAGTACAAACCCAGCAGGAAAAGTCCGAACAGACTGATCGCCCGCTGACAAATCCACTATCCCAACTCGAACCGATAAACGCCGCCGTCGCTGAACACATGAAAAAAGATATTGCGATGGCACAAATAGCTACCCAGTTTATCGGTAAATCAGCTGCGCCCCCCGAAACACCTTCAAGCACTCGGAATTACGAGCAAGCATGGGGAGAACGCGCCAACACTGGAAATTACTCAAAAGACGACATCATTATGGTATCCGGATTGAGCCCGTGGCGCGGAGTGACAAGCGAGCAAATCGCCCAAACTTTTGAAAATCATTACAAACGGTTACTTAATAAGGCAATAGAAGCCAAAAGCTCTTTCATAGTCGGAAACGCACAAGGAACTGATCAATTAGTTGAAAATTATCTTCAAGAAAAAGGCTACAAAGTAGAACAAACTTCCCAAGGATACGCTGTATTTAATCCTATAGAAAATATCAAAATTAATATCAACACTATTTCTTCCAATACACAAGTATCACATAACCCATTTATTACTAATGACAAGAGCATTTTATCTCCACAACAAAGCCAACAACCAAATATTGACCAAGCACTTGCATCACCTTCTCAACCCAGAATACAGCAGTTTGGAGCGATGGATAGCATTATCGAGCGGATGAAAGCTAATACAGTGCAAAATCTTCAAGACTGGTATGTAGCAGCTGAAAAGCTCGGTAAATCAGAAACATATCTCAATAGAATTCAGGAGGTAACTGATTTATACATCAAAGAAAATATCAGTCTTGAGAACGCTTTTAAGGCAATGGAGCAAGATATTAAGGAGCTAGAAAAAATTAATGAAATGACCAGTCTTTCCCAAAGTTTAGTTAAAATCATTGGACAGGAAGATATCAATGGCATTATGTCAGTACAAACAGAAAAATACCAAATTGCTACAAAAGTTCAAGACAAAATTTACTTAGTTAAAGATAAAAATGACAACATATTATTATATGTCAAAGAAGGAAGAACCCAAGTAAGTAACATTAGTGATGAAACATTACAGGACTTTCAACTCATGAATTCCCGTATCGATAATGCTCTCAAAAATGTCAAAAAAGATTTAGTGGAGAGGTAATTTTAGCATGAAAGAACTAATCGAACTTCCAGTAGAAGGTTTAACTCCGGCTATGCAAGCCAGTCTCCTCAGAGAATTGATCAAACAGCTTAACATCCCTGATGATAAATTTGAAGAATCTGCAAAAAAGCCTCCAACTGCTGAGGAACGAAAACAGGCTGTGTTAAACTTAAATTCAGAAATGAATAGAATCAGTGAAATAGCGCAAGAGGAAGTAAAGTTAAGCTCGACAGAAATTGAACCTATCATTTCTGTTAATTCAGTTAGTCAAAAACTATCTTTACAACCCGAAGTAAACCAGTCTAAAGAAAATACAATTGAACCAGAGATTCTAAAAAATCTCACAACTAAAAATGACGACAATAATGGCAAACCAGTAGAAGAAACTCCAGAAGACAAAGTACAATCTCTTACCGCAGATTTTCAAATTAGACAGTTTGTTATTCCTATAATTTTAGACCGCTTAGATATATTGGGAAAATCAGATAAAGAGACACAAGGTATTATTTATGAAAGTGAAGAATATACCGCAAGTCTAAAATTAGAAGAAGATTCGCAAACTCTTAGCCTTGATAGAAATTGGCCTGATTCCGAACAAAGTCGAGAAGTACTCTTGGCATCTTGTGACAATAACTCAGAAGAGTACTCTATCACCATTAATAATCTCACCAAAGAGGAATTTCAACGTTTCAAGACTCTGTTCAATGAGCAACAAGCACGCCGTGAACAGAGTCAAAAAAAATTCAAAAACCAGGATTCTGCTAAAGAGCTAGATTAAATCAACCCAAACCACACACCATACATAAAAGCTATAAATCCAAAAATCAGCTTTTTATTAAAACTCAGTGGAGTCTTTGGACAAATAACAACCACAACAGCAAAATAGTAAAAAGACGCAGTAAAGTCAAACAAACTCGTCGGGTTAACAGGCAATCTGCCTAACCCGACCAAACATAGCATCCCCATTAAAGACCAAACAACAATCGTTTCTATCCATCCTAAAATTTTATCGCTCTTCATAAAAAATTATTTATTCCTCCATCAATTCGCTAATAACTATTAAAACCAGTACTGATAAATAAAATCATCTAGTAAATAGATTGCTTAATGAAAACTATATAAACCACCCAATTACTTTGTAAAATTTTTACAAATAATAATAAAGATTTTAAATAAGCTAATTATTTTATAGTAATTGTAAAGATTAAAAATTCTAAAAAAGCTAAGTGCTATAAGTATTATTATCAGGGACAATACCAAACCAAAAAAGCATATAATATGAAACCTATTAATGTTGTCATCATTGAAAATGAGAACATATCTAGGATTGGCGCGGCAACAATATTATCTGAAACTGGTGCAATCCAAGTCTGTGGCGTTGCCAAATACGGAAAACAAGGAATAGAAATTGTTGACAAAGAAAAGCCAGATATCGTAATCATAAATATTGATTTACCGGATATCGATGGCATTGATGTAATAAGCACAATTAAATCCAAACACGCATCAATTAGAATTGTGGTTATGACTGCAAATAGCAGCCGAGATACCATTAACGCAGCAATTAGTAATGGCGCAGACTGCTACTACGCTAAAAATAGCGTTAGAGAAGAAGTAGGAGAAAGATTCGTTGAAGCAGTAATGGCTGCGTACAATAATGAATCATGGATTGACCCAACTATTAATCGTATTCTGATTGATAGTCTCAGGTCAAATGACACACCCGATAGAAATGCACTAGATTTGCTAAGTGATTTCTCTAATAAAGAAATCACAGTTCTTCAATTAGCTGCCGGAGGCATGAAAAATAATGAAATTGCCAATGTCATGTATGTTTCAGAAGGTACAGTAAGGTCATATCTACATAATTCATTTATAAAGCTAGGAGTCAAAGATAGGTTAAACGCTATCCGCGAAGCAATCCGCCTGGGAATCCTCAGCTTTACAGACATGAAAATCGAAGAAGAAGTTACTCAAGAAACCCACACAAGAGTCAAAACAAACCAAAAAAGTCAAAAAGATACAGCTAAAACGAGTAATAAGGGATACAAAGGCTGGGTTGCCTAAAAAATTAATCAACTGCAATTATGCAGCCACCTGAATACTTTTTCTGCTGGCGGCAAGTTTTAATGATGGCGGCGTTTCTAACATAAATACTACGTGCTATCTTACCTTCATTGGATTTAGCCCAATCTAGAAGCTTTTTATCTTCAGATTGTAAGATGGCAGATCCAGAAGCCGCCTGCTGAAAAGTTACACTTCCAGCGATAGTCTTGTATGTAAAAACACCAATTGCAGCGCCTAAAGCCAGTACAAAACCCAATACCCCGGCCACTTGTGCCAATCGCCAATTACTTACACCGAAGTGAGGCAAAATCCCACCAGCTTGCTTAGTCATCTTAACTAAATCCTTCGCCGCTTCTGCGATCGCACTTTTTTGTTGGTGTATAGCCACCTTAGAAGCACTATTAAGCTTATCGTCTACCATGTCAGTCCAACCCACCACAAGGGAGTCAAGCCTACCTGGTAGCTGCTGCAACGCAAACTGAGTTGTACCCAGTTCCGCATATAGGTTAAACAAGGGGTCATCAGGCCGAATACCCAATTTAAGTATCCAATCAGTAACCTCTGCTTTTTTTTCTTCAGAATATTCTGCAACAACTTTTTCAACAACTTTTGCAATATTGGTCATAGGTTGTTTAAATAGTCAATTTTAAATCTCACGGTTAATTTGGTAAAGCAAATACTTACCATTTCTCAGATTCAACATCTTCAGTTACATCAAGATTGGAAGGACTTTGTTTACTTACACCCGGAGAAACTAATTCTGCACAGTTGATACTCAACCCTAGATAATTAGAAGCTATTCCATTAGAAACAATAGAGTTATGAAAATTCTCCATCCAGTTGAATACTATCGAACGCTGAATAGTATTAAGAGGAGAGTTAGTTTCAATCAGTTGAGTATAAGGTAAACTAGCATCCTCAAGCAACTGGTAAAAGTCATTATGCAATCCACCTAAAACTAGTTCCAAGCCGTTTAATTTTTTAATATCAGCTTGGAATTGACTCCCCTCATAGTGTCTAAATTGCTTGCCAAAGTAATGATTTTGGATAACAGCATAATCAACCTGACTACCAAAATGCTGATATAAATCCTGAAGATAATCTTCAACACAGTCTTTACGGTGTGATATCGGGTGCAAGAAAGTAACACGATATCCCAGACAATTAAGGTTTTCTATCAGTGAAACATCCCTCTCAAAAAACTTGAATTCTCGGAGGTTTTGACCTGGCATATCAGTCAAAATCACTTCAATTTTCGGAAACATTTCTAAGTCGAGTAATAACCTATCAGAATCACCTCTAGAGAATCCCAAATGGTTTATCTCAAAGCGTTGTGTTTGATACATCGATAGCTTATTGCGATGCCCGTGGTAGAAAACACGCACATTGAGTTTATTTTTCAAGTACAACTCTAGTAAGAGCCTAGAAGCTGTGGACTTACCTACACGAGCATCACCCGATGTAATCACAAAACGCTTTCTAAACATAATAAACTAAGCAAACTACTAAATTAAGCAGCTATATTTTCAGATTGTAAATTTGAATCTTGATTTTTAGCTTTTTCTTTTTCTTCATTTTCTCTAAGCTCTTTAGACTTTTCAACAACTGCTGGATAGTAACAATCATCTGGTTGTATATCAAAACCAAATAAATTAAATGCTGGCTTGATTTGCGCTTCAAACTCAGCAAGCCAAGATTTAATTCTCGACTTAATCACAATATTTGTTCCTTTATGAGTCTGACCTTCATTAAATGTCAGAGCATGGCGGTCAATAAAGTCGTAGGATTTGTAGAATAAATCTGGCATCACAAGTTCTACTAGACCTTCTGCAAGCATATTTTGACGTAGAAAAGCGTCATTATATCGCTCAAATTTTTCTTCTTCACCATGAAATAAGTTCTTGACGACAATATAATCTACTTGATCTTTACAAAGTTCACGCAGTTTTTCTAGAACATTTATGGAATCAAGAACCCTACTAATCACTGAAACCATCGTAACTTGACAATTAATATCGGTTTTAAGCACTTCAAAAAATGAAAGTTCTTTGACATAACTTTCAAAGAAACCTCCAGATTGTGCTGGTAAGTCTAATAGCGTAATAGGACAATCACTCTCATCTAAATTAATTAATAAATCGTCAGCACCACCTCTATGGAAAATATCAATGTAACGTATTATTGGTCGGTAGTCTTTTTTGAAATATCTTTCTAACTGAGGATTTCTTAAGTCAGCTTCATAAGTAACACAAGGTAAATTTTTATTAATGTACAGTTGAAACAGCGCCCGTGCAAAGGTGCTTTTTCCCACGCCACCTTTATCACCTGTGACAATTATTAGCCGCTTTTGAGGTTTACTATTATTACTATTGGTTGTATTATCATCAGACATGACTTTATTACCCTTATTGGTTCTATTTTGAGACATAGCAATCCTCTACAACGCAAATACACTTTGTTGATGTAAATCGAAACTTTTAAACCTTATTTTTCATAAAAAATCATTTGTAATAATTGAAATACGTTTAGTATAAGCAAGCTTTAACGATGAGACTAATTGGTTATATAGGTATCTGCAAACCACATAAAATGGCTACATCATTCTATGAATACTTCCAGAATAAATAATCATAAATATACTTATGCAAAAAATTTAATATCTGTATCAATTCTAAAATGCTCATATACTTGCCCTGATAATTAGCTATATAAGGAAGCAAATAAATACTCATTATTCAATGAAATCTGACTACTCTCTTTTACATAGATTGGTTCTATTATGTAAGCTCTATCTCAAAAAGCAAATCAACAAAAATTCAATATTTAACCAACATTCGTTGATATATAAATTAGTAATAAATTTCATACAGTTTGCTTAAAATACGGATGGCTACATATTTGTTAATAAAATCAATAACTTTATAAAAACTAATTTTCAATATTTTCAAAGTTTGGGTAAACCCTTATTCTAAGAAAGTTTAACTCTACCTGAGACACGTAATTTAATTAAGGGTATTAAAGCTAAGTATTTAACATCAGAACAATCTGAATCGAAAGAAGTAAAAGTAATTATTCAANNNATCAGTAGTGGATTATCTGAGATAACTTTAGCTAATGCTATAGGAATCCTACTTGAATCTTGCTCAGTATACNNNGCAAGAAAGCTTTGTATCTCAAGCTTCNNNGGAGTTNNNTTGTTCAAAAATCAAATAGGAGTCCATAGTCGTGAACAACTTCAATCTTTACAAGAAATCTTGGAGCAGAAATTAAATGAAATTGGTAAGTTAATCGGATAAAACTTTTTTTATTTGGACTGTACTGACTCAACAGCCTGCTCCAACTCAATCAGCTAATGGTGCAAAAACTTAAACTCAAAGCCAAAAAAATTAAAATTTAAGTATTGCTGTCCCTTTCAATGTACTAGCTTGCTAAACCAGGCAAACCCCGCATCTGACGTAGAGCATTTAAGCAGGGTGGGCAATCGCAGCCAAATAAAGCTATGGAAGTTTCACTCTCTTCATGAGTGAATTCTAACTCAGGAAACTCTTGGATACGGGCATAGGCTAACTCTACAGCCCTACCCTGCTCTAGTTGGGCTTCGGGAGCGGTAAACTCTACAACTCTATCCTCATTTGGTTGAGCTTGGGCTGGTTTCACCTCTGGTGTAGATGCAGAAGCAATAGTATTGCTAACCCGTATGCAGACCATTTTGATTCGCCGTCAGCGAAAGTCTTTCTGGCTCACCTTAGTTGGGTTAGTTTGCATGATTCTGATGTGGCTTATCTGGGCATTATTTATTCAACCGATTAATCAGCAAATTGATACCTGGACTCCAGTTAATGCTCCAAGTAACTGGGCTGACCTTCGTTATCAGTGGCCTTTTTACCATTTGGTTCATCTCGGAATTGCATCGCTGGGGATGCTGGCACTAACCTTATCATTGTTACTTGCAAAAAGAGTGAAATGGGCAGTAGAGTAGAAAGTTACATTAAGAACTTAATGACCCAGGTTTAATATTTTTATCACCCTAATTGAATCGTCTAAAATTTAGGAGTCTCAGACCCTTGCTGTGTTGTATCAAATCACTGTACCAAATAGAGTTTAGACTATGACCTGTCTGCACCTCACAATTTTGTACATCGAAAGTGGCAGTGGTACTAAACAGTTTTTTAGCGGTATAAACCATATCATAACTACTGCTGTTTGAAAAAAAATTAAGATTTTGTTTAAAATTTCATCCTGTTTTCATCGTCAGCGTTCAACATAGAAATATAAGTTCTACTCAACTATGAATAGAACTTATATTTTTTGTAATAGGCTTGAATGAATGACTTTATTAAACATAAATTCCTCCCTAAGAGTGATATTTTGTCATTCTGACACACCATTTGCTACAGCACAAAAGCCAATTTACAAATAACGACGGTGGCTGATGTAATTAGACATTGCAATAGAGCTATACACAACATCCTCTTTATTTGCAATCTCACTAAAATTAGGCTGTAAGCATAACAGAAAATAAGCCTTATTGAGTGAGCGAGTTCATGAAGCAGTACTTACGGTAATTTTGCCAAATTACTCATTCTTTTAGTAGATGTTAAATATGAATTATCTCACCCAATCTTCATCGTTCAAGAACTTTTCTAGCTCTGAATGTAACAATCGTAATAGATACAAAAAGATTGGCTCTGTAGATGTTACCCAAGCACTGGGAAATGTACCGATTGTACGGCTGGGAAACATCTCTCGTGTATGTCTTGAATCAGAATGTTTATTAAAGCTTGAGAGCTGCAATCCTGGAGGATCAATTAAGGAGAAAAATGCGGTTTACCTCGTTACGCGTGCGGAGGAAGAGGGACTTCTTACACCTGGAGGTACGATTATCGAGTCAAGTTCAGGCAATTTTGGCGTTGGGCTGGCAATGGTGGGAGCGGCACGAGGATATCGAGTCATTATTGTAGTTGATGCAAAAACTGCTCCACCGTTTCGGGGAATGCTTGCAGCATACGGTGCAGAACTTGTGGATGTACCTCTTCACGAAGCAGACGAATCAGGCTCGATGCAAAAGGCACGAATGAAACGGGCGAAAGAGCTTGCAGCAACTATTCCTCATGCTTGGTATCCGTGTCAGCACTTAAATCCTCTAAATCTTGAGGCACATTCATACTACACGGCGCGTGAGATTGAAGCTCACTTTCCTTCTGACCTCGATGCTGTGGTGGTTGGTGTTAGCACTGCGGGGCAGATAATGGGAATTGCCCGCTATCTTTTACCCCGGTTTCCTGGACTGCAAGTTGTTGGTGTCGATGTGGAGGGGTCAGTGATTATGGGAACACCAGCAAAACCATACAAGATGACAGGTATTGGGTTATCATTTTTTCCACCTAATCTCGATCTCTCGCTCCTAAGTCGTGCTTATGTAGTGCCTGAAGCGATCGCCTACTCGGTGTGCCATGCACTTGCACGTCGTGAGGGATTACTTCTGGGTGCGTCAACTGGGGCAATTGTGGCTGGTGGTTTGCATCTGGCGCGTGAGCTTGGCCCCGATGCACGTATTCTCATGATCAACCCCGATAGAGGCGATCGCTATCTTGAAACTGTATATGATGCCAATTGGCTTGACCATCATGGGTTTGCACTGATCGAAGGAGAGCATCTTGATCAGGCGATCGCCTCACTGAGTCCCGTGTATTTTTAGTATCTCATCGGATAGCATTAAAAAATTTCATGAATACCCCACCCCAGCTTGAGGAAGGTAAGAACGCACTTCAAGAGCGATCGCTCCTGACGCTACTCACCCAATTTATCCCTCTTTCTCTGTCCGATGTAGCCATGACTCTTGGCGATCCGCTTCAGACAGCAGCACTCAGTCGCCTTGCATTCCCTCAAGAAACCTTAGCAGGAGTAGGTGTCGTCAAGGCAGTTGCTGTATTTCTGGAAAGCCCCATTATTATGATCCTTCATGCCTCAACCGCACTGGGGAATTATAACGCGTCTCGGCGGGCGCTTTGGCAGTTTACAATGATTGCAGGACTCTCCCTCAGTGGGATCTTTCTGGTACTCACCTGGGAACCTCTATATAACTGGCTTCTTATTGATGTATTTGGAGTCAGTTCTTTCATCGCCACACGAGGCAGAACTCCCTTTCTTTTGATGTTCCTGTGGCCGTTCGTCATTGCTTGGCGACGATTCTTTCAAGGGCTTCTGATCCGCGCTCGAAAAAGTGTTCCTGTAGGATGGGCAAGTGTTGCACGATTTACTTGGGTAATTGTAGCCTTGGCAATAGGAGTGAATCTTAAAAGTGATGGGGCAGTGCTTGCGGGTATTACTATGATGGGAGCAATACTTATTGAAGCAATGCTAGTCACATGGTTCTGTTCGCGTCTTAGTATTGCCACTATTCTTGACCAGCAGACACACCAGGATATTAAGAAGCTTCCTAAAACCTTTCAAGGTGTCACATTTTACTATCTTCCCCTTGCCTCAACAATGCTGCTAATCTGGGGTGCGAGGGCAATACTCTTGAGTTTCGTTGCTCGCTCATTCGATGGTAGTCTTGCTCTTGCTGTATGGCCTGCTGCCTGGGGACTGGTTCTTTCTATTGCCAACGGTACACGAATGGTTCAGCAAGTAGTAATTTCCTCTTATGAAGAGACTTCAAAGCAGACACTTGCTACTTTCGTAGTTCTTGTCGGTTTGGGTTTTACCTCGATACCACTTTTTCTAGGGTTTACCAGCCAAGGATTCTCGCTGCTTCGCCAGTTTTTTGGTGATAATCCATCTCTTGTAGAAGCAGCAATTCCAGTCATACAAGTGCTTTCGTGTTTACCCCTCCTCCTTGCACTCCAAAATACATTTCAAGGGCTTTTGATTCACCGCGCAAAGAACTGGTTCATTAATCTGGCAACGTTAATTGCGGCTGCCCTCACCTTGATAGTATGTGGAAGTCTCATTTTCACTGGACATAGTGGAGCTACTTCAGCAGCCTATGGAATGATTGCGGGAATTGTGAGTGAAATTCTGGTACTTATTTTCGCACTGCAACGTCAATAATTCAGTGCAAAAATGGCGTTGCCGAATTGAATGATGAAATTCCAAATACAGGAGCGATCGCACTAGACAAACTACTATGGTGTATGGGTTATAGATGTTTGCGTAGGTGCGATCGCTCCCTATTTCTAATTTACAGTTTTC